>JADFVM010000036.1 GCA_015222555.1 Pseudomonadota bacterium | reverse complement strand
TGTGTTCTGCTATGAAGACACCTTGCATAATAAGGTAATCCTCCCGTGTCATCGGTAATATAGCTGTATAGGAGGTCATTAACTATTATATTATTTTTGTCTTTTTTAGCCTTTTTTTTAGACCTTATAAGAAAGAAATAGGCATATTTGAAAAATTTTATTAAGTGGCCTGGGGCTTTCAATCGTCAAGGAGATTATTGAAGCCCATGACGATCAGTTCATGTTGAGAGCCTACCTGATGAAAAGGGACGCACCGTTATTGCGACTCTGCCCATTGTAAACGATGAGCAATAGGTTAGATCGTGAGGCCCAACGCCACGGTGAATTGAAGAGCTGGAAAAGGTGTATAATTTCTCTTTAGTCCACTGCGGCCGGCTATAGGGACTATCTCAAACCGTTTTCATTGAAACAGGTGGTATATTTCTTGTCTGTACCTTGAATATGATTTGTGAGCCAACCCTTTAGAAATTTCATTACATCCATTGAAAGAACCATTTTCCCTGCATCAAAGGTCGTTTTAAAGTCGGTGATTTTTTTAACTAATTCAGCGTGATCGTCCTTATGACTGAGCGCCCCGGGAAAATTGAACTTCTCAAAATATCTTTCCTCAGTTGAAAAATGTTCCGCCGTGTATTTTATCAGTTCATTAAGTACTTTCCCCAGAACTTCATTTGATTTTCCCGCCATCATACCATCATACAATTCATTAATCAGGTCTATTAACTTTTTATGTTGCCTGTCAATTTCGGCTACATTCACACTCATGTTGTCATTCCAGTTAATCAATGCCATTTGTATCTCCTTTATGTTTAATTGCTTGTTGGTAATTTGTTGCCGTGGGACGATAAAGTTTCTTTATTCAGAAAAAAAGTGCTTCGAGCCTCTCCCGCTATTCCGAGAGCCTATCTTCTACCTCTTTTCTTCCATTTTTTATCCGTGAATGATAGCGAAGCAACTGATAGAAAAATTTTAACACAAGCAAGATTAAAGAAAGATTATAAATTGAAGGCACTACTGTCCGGTTAACTTTTAAATAGCACTATCTAACTTTATATCTTTTTTGATTTGAATTCATTCTTTTTCTCAACTCGCTGGACGAGAAAGTTTAAGAGATATTGAAGCATGCTTGAATTCATAGCGCAAAAAATTTTATCATATGGGATTCTGAAGAAGCTTACCCGGAAGTCTTTCGCAGGGTTTCTTATGTTAATATTGAAAAGAATAAACGATTCGTTCAAGTTTGAGGTGCAACAATGAGAAGAGGTAGAGGTTTGTGGATTACAACTAGTAACATGTGTAGATTGAAGGTATTGACAGAATCACACTTTCAGGAAGTAGTCATTGTTTTTTCGTTCGGCCTCATAATTATCCTAATTAAAAATAGTTGGTCCGAGGATCCTATCTTTAATTTTGCATTGTGTATTACTGCAAGAGTTGATAGTTATATATAAAAGAGTGAGAGAAGCCTTAGATGTCTAACAAAGAAAAGCAAACTTGCGTCATTATAATGGGAGCGGCAGGCCGTGATTTCCACAATTTCAACATGGTCTATCGTGATGATCCCGGCACCAGGGTGATCGCCTTCACCGCCACGCAGATTCCGGAAATCGCCGGGCGTCGCTATCCACCATCCCTTGCGGGCGAGCACTACCCGGAGGGCATTCCCATTGTCGATGAGAGGGAACTGGAGCATCTCTGCCGCAGCGAGCATGTCGATATCGTTGTCTTTGCCTACAGTGATGTCAGCCATGCCCGTGTAATGCACAGGGCCTCCATCGCCCTGGCCGCAGGGGCCGATTTCATACTGTTAGGTCCCGAGCGCACCATGCTGCAGACAAAGGTGCCGGTCATTGCAGTCTCTGCAGTCAGAACGGGCTGCGGCAAGTCACAGACTACACGCTGGCTCTCAAAACTGCTGAAAGAGCATGGTCTGCATGTGGCGGTCATCCGCCATCCCATGCCTTACGGCGACCTCGAAGGGGAGGTTGTTCAGTGCTTTAAGACTCAGGCCGAGCTCAGTACTGCCAGGTGCACCATTGAGGAGAGGGAAGAGTATGAACCACACCTGGCGATCGGCAACGTGGTATATGCCGGTGTCGATTACGCCAAGATCGTAGCCCGTGCTGAAAGGGAGACTGATCTGATATTGTGGGATGGCGGCAACAACGATTTTCCCTTTATCCGCCCCGATCTGCATGTCGTGCTTGTCGATCCCTTGCGACCGGGCCACGAGACCACCCATCATCCAGGTGAGGCCGTGCTGCGTATGGCAGACATCGTTGTCGTGGCCAAGGTGAACTCGGCGCGTGAGGCGGATATTGAGCGCGTCATCGAAAGTACCCGCAGAATCAACCCCACTGCAAGCATAGTTCGTGGTGCCTCACCGGTTAAGCTGGATGATCCCGAGGCGGTTCGTGGCAAACGTGTCCTGGTTGTGGAAGACGGTCCGACGATTACCCACGGTGGGATGTCCTACGGGGCGGGCCTTGTTGCCGCAAAGGAGGCCGAGGCGGCCGAAATCATCGATCCCCGCAGCGTGGCGGTGGATGAGATTGCCAAACTCTTTAGCCAATATCCCCACATCGGGCCCGTGCTCCCAGCGGTGGGCTATAATCCTTCTCAGCTCGAGGCGCTCAGGGATACCATCAACCGTGCCGTTGCCGATGTGGTGATCGCTGCAACGCCCTGCGATCTTGGAGCTTTGATAGAGATCAATAAACCGGTTGTTCGCGTCAGCTACGAGTTTGCAGAGGCAGGGGAGCCCGGACTTGGTAGTATGGTTGAGGCCTTTCTTAAGGAACGGAATTTGGTCTAATCCCAAAAGGCGACGTCACTGACGTCCCGGGCGATTACCGTCCCGGCTTCACCGCGCAGGATCGCCTCGGCGTCCTCCATCCTTCCTATACCAGCGATGCCGCCGGTGGCTTCAACAAACTCTATAGCTGCCTCCACCTTTGGTCTCATCGAGCCAGCGGCGAAAGGGATTCCGTGCAGATTTTCGGGAGAGATACGCCGGATCGCTTTTGCATGGGGTTCTCCCCACTCCTTCCATATGGCATCAACATCGGTCAGCATGATGAAGGCATCCGCCTTCAGTTCCCGCGCCAGAAGGGAACTCGCCAGATCCTTGTCAATCACCGCCTCGACACCGATAAGCCTTCCCTCTTCAAGACGGACGGTGGGAATGCCGCCTCCCCCTGCACAGATAACGATTATCCCCTGACTGATCAGGAGTTCAATTACACCCAGTTCAAAGATACTCTTAGGCCGCGGCGAAGGGACCACCCGGCGGTAGAGCTCGCCATCGGGGGCGATGGTCCAGCCCCGCTCTCCGGCAAGTCTCAGCGCATCCTCTTTACTGTAGACCGGCCCGATCGGTTTTGTGGGATCTTTGAAGGCGGGGTCCTGGGGATCCACCTCTATCTGGGTGAGTAGTGTTGCACAGCGGCGTTCGCCGGGGAGGAGGTTGCCGAGTTCCTGCTCGATCATGTAGCCGATCATCCCCTCCGTTTCCGCATCGAGGATATCAAGCGGGTAAGCCTCGTCAGGCTTATATGCGGCCCCCTGCAGCGCCAGGAGTCCAACCTGCGGGCCGTTGCCGTGGGATATCACCAGGTCGTGCTCAAGGGCAATCGGCGCTAGTGCCTCGGCGGCAATTCTCACGTTGCGGTGCTGATTTTCGGCAGTGAGGGGCTCACCGCGACGAAGGAGGGCATTGCCACCGAGGGCAACTACGACAAGCATCTTCAGCTCCCCAGGGTGGCCACCATCACCGCCTTGATGGTGTGCATCCGGTTTTCGGCCTGATCGAAGACGATGGATGCTTCAGACTCGAATACGTCGTCGGTCACCTCCATCGCCTCCAGGCCGTACTTCTGGTAGATATCCTCGCCTATCTTCGTGTTACGATCATGAAAGGCGGGGAGACAGTGCATGAATTTTACTTTCTTGTTGCCGGTCATCTCCAGGAGTTTTCCATTCACCTGATAGGGCTTAAGCCTCTTGATACGATCTTCCCATACCGATTCCGGCTCGCCCATGGAGACCCATACATCGGTGTAGAGGAAATCGACGTCTCTCACGGCGGTGGCAATATCCTCTGTGATAAGCAGACGGGCGCCGGTCTGACGGGCGATTTGCTGACACTGCACCACCAGTTCGGGGACGGGCTGGCAGGTTGCCGGTGCCGCCATCCGAAAGTCCATCCCCATCTTGGCGGCGCTAACGAGCAGTGAATCACCCATGTTGTTGTGGCCGTCACCGAGATAGCAGAAAGCAATCTCATGCAAGGATTTTGTTGAGTGCTCCATCATGGTAAGGAGATCGGCCAGGACCTGGGTGGGGTGGAACTCGGTGGTGAGACCGTTCCAAACAGGGATGCCATGGTGCCCCAGTTCCTCGGCCGTCTCCTGGTCGAAGCCGCGGTACTCGATGGCATCGTACATCCTTGCCAGCACCCGTGCCGTGTCCCTCATTGATTCCTTCACCCCGATCTGGGTGCCTGTGGGACCGAGGTAGGTAATATCGGCGCCCTGGTCGTAGGCAGCCACTTCGAAGGCACAGCGGGTGCGGGTGGAGGTCTTCTCGAAGATGAGAGCGATTTTCTTCCCCTTAAGCCGCTGTTTTTCGGTGCCGGCATACCTGGCCGCCTTAAGTTCCTTTGACAGTTCCAACAGAAAGCGGATTTCCTCAGGAGAAAAATCTAGTAATTTTAGAAAGTTGCGGTTTTTCAGATTGAAAGTCATAGTTAGACCTCCGACGAAGGGACTCCTTCAGTCACCTCCCTGCTCTACTTGATAGTTACCTCGAAAATAGTATAGCACCGGGATGGTAAAGCAACCAGCCATTTATTGATCTCAAACCTCAATAACTGATGTCTCATTGATTTATGCAGTCAGACTTCTTCGAAAATCTTTTTGGACTTTAAAGGAATATTGTCTTATATTCTTATTTAAGAAAGTGTTGCCTGAAACATTAAGATAACCAATGGTGGCCCCTTGTTTTCGACTCACAGATCATGGTCAGCTGGTGAGAAAAAAGAGATCTATCGCAGGGGCAATCCTGTCCGTGTGCTTGTCCTGGGAACGGGGCAGATGGGATCGGGGATTGCCCGTCTCGTGTTTGAGAAGGAGGGACTGGAACTTGTCGCTGTCTGCAGCAGGAGAGCTGACCTTGACGGCGCCGATCTCAGTCGGGTGATAGGAGTCGACGGGGACTTGAATATCCCCATCAGTGCGGACCTTGCCACCATCATTGACGAGACCCGACCGCATGTAGCAATCCAGGCGAACTGCTCGAAAGTTGCCCATGCAGTTGATGATATTTCGACTCTTGTACGCCACGGAGTCAGCGTCATCTCTATTGCCGAGGAAATGGCCTTTCCCGCCGCCAGCTCTCCCGAATGCGCGGAAGCATTGCAGAAACTTGCCCTTGATAAGGGCGTCTCTGTGCTGGGAACGGGGATCAATCCCGGCTTCGTACTCGATCTTCTCATCATCACCCTGACGGGCGTCTGCTCCCACATCCAATCCATCACTGCCAGGCGCGTCAACGATCTATCGCCCTACGGGCCGACCGTATTAAAAAGCCAGGGAGTAGGACTCACACCGGAGGAATTCCGTAAGGGGCTGGAGAATGGAACAATCGTCGGTCACATCGGATTTGCCGAATCGATCGGGATGATTGCTGCCACCATCGGCTGGGAGATTGAAAGGATCGAGGAGAGGCGCGAACCTATCATTTCCAAGGTCAGGCGTGAAACGCCTTTCGTCACCGTCGAGCCAGGGCAGGTGGCCGGGTGTTACCACAGTGCCATTGCCTACCAAGAGGGGAAGCCCGTCATTACCCTCGATCATCCCCAGCAGATCCATCCACATCTCGAGGAGGTCGAGACGGGGGACACGATCGAGATCAAGGGGACGCCGGATATCCGTATCGGCGGCAGCCCGGAGATCCCCGGGGGAATGGGAACAGTCGCCCTGGCTGTAAACATGATCCCCCGGATGCTGAATGCGGCGCCGGGGCTTTACAACATGGCGGACCTGCCCGTCCCCGCCGCCATGCTGGGAGATGTACGCAATTTTATCGGGAAAAGACTAAAGGAGTAAAGATATGACTGATCTGATTGCAAAAAGCTCTTGGGTGGAGATCCAGGGCATCGTCATGGCAGCCGGGGAAAGGGCGCCACAGGTCCCCGACGATACGAAGCAGGTCCCCCTGGAGATGCGGGCGAAGGGCTTTCTCGTGGCTCCCGCCTCCCCTGGTGACGAGGCGGAGATTAAAACAGCGACGGGCCGTATCCTGCGGGGGACCCTCAAAGAGGTCAATCCCGCCTACAGTCACAGCTTTGGCCCCCCCATTCCGGAACTTTTAACAATCGGTGACGAGGTGCGTAAGCTCTTATGCAAGGATAAGGTGTAATATGAGCCGGGAAAGCTACCAGGAGATTATGGCCCAAAGAGAAGAGATCATGCGGACCTCAGTCGGGCTCGATTATGCGAAATACTCAACAGGATTGCTGGCCTTTGACTACGAAAGGCTCCTCGCCGATACAGGCTACGATATAGATAAGGTGCGCCAGGTACAGTCACAAACGGCCGTTGGCAACACAGCGCTTGTAGAACTCAAGAACATTACCGAACTCGTCCGCGCCCTTGCAAAACCGGGCAAAGGGGCGCGCATTTTCGTCAAGGACGAGGCCGCCAATCCATCGGGCTCATTCAAGGACCGCCGTGCCTCACTTTCGGTCTGTGAGGCAAAAAAACGTGGCTATGAAGGAGTTGCCGCTGCGACAAGCGGTAACTACGGCGCCGCCGTGGCTTCCCAGGCGGCCAAGGCAGGTCTTAAATGCATCGTCGTGCAAGAGGCCTTCGACAGTCATGGCGTTGCACAGCCTGAAATTGCCGAAAAAACCCGGGCCTGCGAGGCCTACGGTGCAGAGGTAATCCGCCTGTCGGTAGGCCCTGAACTGTTCTATGTATTCCTTCAGGTACTCAAGGAGACGGGCTGGTTCAACGCCTCCCTCTATACTCCCTATTCGATCCTCGGCATAGAGACGCTGGGCTACGAGCTTGCCCACCAGATGAAGGATCTCGCGGGACGCTTTCCCGATGTAGTAATCGCCACCCATGCCGGTGGCGGAAATGTGACGGGCACGGCCCGGGGACTTATAAAGGCCGGTGCTACCAAGACAGAGATGATTGCGGCAAGTGTCGATCTTTCGGGGCTGCACATGGCGTCAGATCACGATTTTAACCGGAAATCCTTTACTACCGGTCACACGGGCTTTTCCATCCCTTTCACCACTTGGCCGGACCGTGCCGACGTGCCCCGTAATGCAGCACGACCGCTGCGCTACATGGATCGTTTTGTCACCGTGAGTCAGGGGGAGGTCTTTTACATGACACAGATCTTGGCGGAGTTGGAGGGGTTGGAGCGGGGTCCCGCAGGCAATACGTCGCTGGCGGCGGCCTTTGCCATCGCACGGGAACTCGATGAGGAGCGAATTGTGGTGGTGCAGGAGACGGAGTACACCGGCGCGGGTAAGCACCCACTGGCCCAGCTCAAACTGGCAAAGCAGATGGGGATCGATGTTATGCGCGGTGATCCCAAAGATAACAGGCCGGGCCGGACGATCGTGATCCCCGAGCATCCGTCGCAGATTGCTGTTGTCGATGTCGACCTCGATCATCTCCGCCGCTCCTATCTGAAAAATGCCGTCGAGCAGCTCCCTGAAGGTAAAGTGCCCGACCATATTGATATCGAGTTTTTAGCCGAAGAGACCCGGACCAATCAAAGCTATGTTCAGGAGGTAATCGATGAGTTTGGAAAGAGGGGATGATTTCGCCTCGCGCCGCGAGCGGCTGCGTGCCATGTCCGATGAGGAGCTCCACAGCTACTTCTGGAGCCTCGTCGATAAAATTACTGAGCCGCTCATCGAGGAAGCGCGTACCCATACGACGCCATCCATCGAACGCTCGGTGTTGCTGCGCATGGGATTCTCCAGTGTAGATGCCAAAGCACTCGTTGCAAAGATGCATGAGCGAGCCCTTCTCGGTCACGGTGCAGGCCGTATAATTCTGGAACTGGCAAAGTCAAAGGGGATCTCTGTCCGGGAGGCGGGAGCCGCTCTTCTGGAGGGTCGCTACTGGGAGGAGCTGCCCATATGAAGCTCTCAAGTGATGAAAAGATTGATATTCGGGAAGTCCTCAAGGACCTCGATAAATACTGTCCCAGGCGTAAAGGCTGGACCTGGCGCAAGAAGGTGGAGGACCAGAAGATCGGCCCTTTTGTCTACAAGGACACTTCTGAAAACCTGAAAAATTCTGTTCCCCTGCCTGCCGCACATTACTTCGGCAATGTAGATCCGCAGTGCGACCTTGTCATCACCACGGAGATCGCCTCCGGTCGCTTCGAGGACGACCTGCGCCGCATGCGGATGGCCGCCTGGCACGGTGCCGACCACATCATGGTCATCCGCACAACGGGGCAGTCCCATATCGACGGGCTCATCGAGGGGACACCCGAGGGGGTTGGTGGCATCCCTGTCACGAGAAAGCAGATCCGGGCAACCCGAAAGGCCCTCGATGCGATCGAGGAGGAGGTGGGGAGGCCCATCAACTTCCACTCCTACGTGAGCGGCCTGGCGGGGCCGGAGATGGCCGTTCTCTTCGCCGAGGAGGGGGTAAACGGGGCGCATCAGGACCCCCAGTATAACGTCCTCTATCGCGACATCAACATGCACCGCTCCTTCGTCGATGCTGCCGAGGCCAAGAGGGTCCTGGCCGATGGCGACATCCTCCAGCTCGACGGGGCGCATAACGCCAATGCCACCGCCAAGGAGGCGTGGAAGGTGACGCCGGAACTCTTTGTGCAGCACGCGATCAACTGCGCCTATTCGCTGGCCGCCGGCATGCAGGCCGATCTGATCGCACTCTCCACCGTACCTCCAACAGCGCCTCCGGCGCCAAAGCTGCGCCTCGATCTTCCCTACGCCGTCGCACTGCGCGAGGTATTCCAGGGCTTCAGGTTCCGTGCACAGCAGAACACGCGATACATGGAGACCGACACCATGGAGACGACCATCACCCATGTGCTCGATACGATGATCTCGCGTCTCACCCCCACCGACATCCAGAGCACCATCACGCCCGATGAGGGGCGGAACATCCCATGGCACTACAACAATGTGGCGGGGGTAAATACGGCTCGGCAGACCCTCATGGGTCTTGACGGCCTGATGGAGCAGATAGAGCTAAAAAAGGATGGAATTATGGGAGAGGAGGTGAGGGAGATGAAGGAGCGAGCCGTCCTCTTCCTGGAGGATATTTTGGAGGGTGGGGGATACTATGCCGCCGTAGAGGGAGGTCAATTTGTAGACTCGGGCTACTTTCCCGAGCGTAGAGGGGACGGGATCGTGCGCGATGCGGAGGGGGGCGACGGTGCTGGAACCGTCATCCCCCGTGAACCAGACTACGGGGCACCGGTCTGCAGTCACTTCGGCGACAACATCTACGCCCGGGGGGAGGGGAAGGCCTGCAGCGACTACGGCGGCTGCACCCTCTGCGACCCCTCGAAGATCCAGTACATTGATGAGCTGGACCCCGAGGACAATGTGGAGAGGCGCCTCAAACGACCGATGGCAGAGCGGGCAGCCGGTCTGCTGAGGCCCGAGGTAGAAAGGCATGGCGACGGCCTTGTCTGCGTGACCCTCTTTGTCCCCGATAAACCGCAGATAGCCGAGGCGGCGGCGCTCGAGATGGCAAGGCGTATGGGGCTTCAAACGCCTGAGGTGATAAGCCGGCGGATCATGCATCCGGCCGAGGGGAGCCTCTTCGAGATCAAGGGGGTGCTCGATGTGGCCGTCAGGAGGGACGAGTTCCCGGAAACTGAGCGTGAGGAGCCGCTCACCGATGCCGAGATTGAGGCATGGGTGCGCCCCCGCGGCATTCACGTGGTAGCTGCCACGGTGGGAGAGGATGAGCATTCTGTGGGACTTCACGAGATCCTCGATATCAAGCACGGCGGCATCGAGAAGTACGGCTTCCACTGTCATAACCTGGGTACCTCGGTACCGATCGAGGGAGTGATGGCTGCGGCTGAGGAGACAGGTGCGCGTGCCGTTATTATCTCGACCATAGTAACCCACGCAGACGTCCACAAGGGGCATATGCGGCGTCTCGATGAGCTCGCAAGGGAGCGTAACCTGCGGGATCGCCTCTTGCTAGTTGCCGGGGGGACGCAGGTGACGGACCAGTTGGCCCGTGAATGCGGTATGAATGCCGGGTTCGGCCGCGGGGCGACGGGACGTGATGTGGCCAGCTTCCTGGTAAGAACACTTCGTGACGAGGAGGCCGGTTAGAGCAATGTCCCACCCCTACCTGACAATCGACCTCGACAAGATCGAGCACAATGCCCGCACCATCGTCGGCCTCTGCAGAGAGCATGGCATCGAGGTGACGGGGGTTACCAAGGTCACCTGCGGTCACCCCGAGGTAGCAAAGGCGATGCTGCGCGGTGGTGTCTCCTCCATTGCAGACTCGCGCATGGAAAACATCCACCGCTTGAAAGGTGCGGGTATACACACCTCATACATGCTGCTCCGGCTACCGCCACTATCGGGGGTGGAGGAGGTTGTAGATGCGGTTGATGTGAGCCTCAATTCGGAAATATCCGTACTGGCCGGTCTGTCGGAGGCGGCCTGCCGGCGTGACCGCATCGTTGATGTGCTCCTCATGGTCGATCTCGGTGACCTGCGCGAGGGGATATGGCCCGATGATCTACTTCCTTTCGTTAAAGAGGCGGTCGAGCTTCCCGGCATACGCATCTCAGGTCTTGCAACAAACCTCGCCTGCTTCGGTGGTGTCGTTCCCTCTGAGGAGAAAATGAACCAGCTTGTCGAACTGGCCCGGGAGATAGAGAAGAAGTTCGGCCTTACACTCAAGTGGATCTCAGGGGCCAATTCGAGCGGCCTCGAACTGATTGCCTCGGGAGGGATGCCGAGACGGGTCAATCATGCACGGATCGGAGAGGCCATCCTGCTGGGGCGTGAAACCACGCATCGAAGGGCCTGGCCAAATACCTTCCAGGATGCCTTTCTCCTCCATGCCGAGGTGCTGGAGCTTAAGGAGAAGCCATCCGTGCCGGTGGGAGTGCGGAGCGAAGACGCCTTCGGAAAACTCCCCACCTTCGAGGAACAGGGTAATGTGAAGCGGGCCCTTCTGAACGTAGGACGGGAGGATTTGGATGTAGAGGGAATCACACCCCTCGCCCCAAACCTTACGATTCTTGGTGCCTCGAGCGGATACCTGGTCCTTGATGCAACTTCTGCAGCGGATGATATACGCGTGGGGGACGAACTTTCCTTCTACCTGAATTACAGTGCACTGCTGGCGGCGATGACATCAGAGTATGTAAAGAAACACCTTCTTCGCGGTGGTGTTCCCATGGAACAGGGAATGTGAGGTAAATCATGGATCCGAACATAACCCATCTGACAAAGGTCTTCATCCACTTAGACAGGTTGACGCACAACCTGCAACTTCTTCAAAAAGAGGTAAGGGATCGACTACTATGGCCCTGCATCAAGGCGAACGCCTACGGCCACGGGGCGGAAATCGTTGCCCGCCACCTGGTTCGTCTCGGCTATGACACGCTCGGTGTGGCAGACGTTGCCGAAGCGGTTGCACTGCTTGAGACGGGGATTGAGGCTACCTTTGTGATTTTCTCGCCAACACTCCCTGAGCATAGTGAAGCGATCGTCATGCATGGCTTCGAGCCTGTCGTATGTACAATCGAGATGGTGGAGTCCCTGGCAGGTGAGGCGGAAAAGGTGGGGAGGGAGATCTCGGCGCACCTCAAGGTCGACACCGGCATGGGACGTGTCGGTATCCGTCCCGAAGAGGTTCCGGCCTTCCTCGACCGCTGTCGAGACTTTCCCTTGCTGCGGGTTCGGGGCATCATGAGCCATTTCCCCCGGGCCGATGAAAGGGACAAGGCCTTTTCATTTGAGCAGATCGAGCGTTTCCGGCGCGTTATTGAGGCAGCGAAATCCTACGGGATAGAGGTTCGACACATGGCGAACAGTGCCGCCATCCTCGACCTTCCGGACTCGCACTTTGATGCAGTGCGGCCCGGGATAGCTATCTACGGCCTGCGTCCCTCCTGGGAGATTGCGAATCCGCATGTGCATGAACTCCAGCCGGTGCTCGAATGGAAGACTCGGATCACATTCCTCAAGGAAGTCCCTGCTGGCAGCGGACTGAGTTACGGGCATGCCTACCACACGGAGCGTCCATCGCTCATCGCCACCGTTCCCGTCGGCTATGGAGATGGCCTCAGCCGAAATCTCTCCAACAACCTCGACCTTCTCGTCTGTGGCTTGCGGTGTCCCCAGGTGGGCCGCATCACCATGGACCAGAGCCTGATCGACGTAACGGCACTCCGGGGGGATGTCGAACCGGGCGACGAGGTAGTCATCATCGGTCGACAGGGCGATGAAGAGGTGACGGCCGACGAGTTGGCCAGGAAGCTAGGAACCATCAACTACGAGATTGTGACATGCATTGCCCATCGCGTTCCTCGTGTGGCTGTCCGCGGAATCATATTGGACGGCGCGTAGTATCGCGTTGCATGGAGATGGGGTAAGTTGGGTAGAACTTAGTCTTTGTGATTACAAAATGGCAAAAAAAGGGTTTAACTCGAAAGAGCTAAACCCTTGATTTTATTGATAGCGTGGGCTGGATTCGAACCAACGATCTTCAGCTTATGAGCCCCTGTCCATGAGCTTTGTTACCGTTGCCGAATTAATGTCAACGCAGACGGTTTTTACGCGGGCTTTTAAAAGATTGCCCGTGGCGATTGAATCCCTAGCGGGTGCATTCCCCGCGGCTTGCCGCGACATATTAAGAAGGTTATCTCCGCGCTCATACCCCGCTGCTTGCGGCGGGGTGATTGATTGGAGGGCCGTTGCAACCATGACTGCCACCTCCACATCTTTTATTTTCTGCCGCATCAGTTTCTTCGCCTGAATAACGTCGGTGCAGACATCAGGCAGGGGGCCATCGTCCCGAATGGAACCGGCCAGAAAGAAATCAACATTGGAGGTTACAGCGGCATGCATGATCCCTTTTGTGAGAATCCCTTTTTCGACGGCTGCTTTTATTCCCCCTGCTGCACGGATGGTATTGATGGCTCTTAGATTAGATGATGTTGATAACCGCCCGGGACAACCCTGGCATCAGCAAGATCGGGGATTTCCCCGCCATGCACCCTAATATATTCGAGGAGATCGTCCATTGTTTTTTGCTCATTGGCCCTCAGAAAAAGCTTTGCACGGCTAATGTCCTCAGGCGCCTTTCCAACCGTTAGCTCAAGGAGTTCAAAGAAGGCGCCGCTCTTATGAATATGGTCAAGAATTTTCGTTAATGTCAGTGAGTCAAGAATGTGACCTTCTATGAGAATGGTTTTAACAAACATGAGGCGCCTCCTTTGCATAACTTTTCTTTGAGAATCAGGGAGAGAAAACCTGTTCTGCAAAAGGTCAATGGTCTAATATTTCAATGTTCCGAATTTGCCCAGTATCATCAAAGCGTACTATCAGCCTCTTCGCCTTTCGGCTCTTTTCAAGGTGGGCCACATTCACTCCAAAAAAGTCTGCCAGAGCCTGCGACGAGGGGAGAGGGGCCTCTTTTCGGCGATCTTTATTACGGAAACGAAGCTGATTGTAAAATGCCCAACCGAGTAAACATATGGAAATTATAAGGGTGACCATGCCGTACCGAAAGAATAGAGAAATCAGTAGATGGTAGCCCTCCGTAAGAATAAATTCTTCATAGAAGATCTCAATTCCAAATAACCAGGCAACAAGGCTTATCAATGGAATCCAGAGATAGAACCATAAGGCCCAAAAGGCCAGAGTAACAATTGTATTAGCATACTTCTGCTTTAATGTTTGCAGCTTTGGACGTTTGATAATTAAAGGATTCATCAGAGTATTCCTCTATCCGGGCTGACCCAGGTTGCTCTTTTCCCCCGCTTTTTTAACAGCGCTTTTGGAACAGCAACAACGGTAGTAAAAACATTTAATATCCAAAAAGCCATCGGATACCAGATCATCCAGTAATAATACTTTCCTATTCCCTTCTCATAACGTGCATCAATTGCCAGGCTGATCGCAAATTGAAGCAGGCAGGTCACTCCCAAAATGATCCCGTGCCAGGCAGGAATGAGCGAGGGGGGCTGAATTCCTTCCGGCAGAGTAATAAATTGATCCGCCAGAAACACTAGAACGAGGAAGGCCATTAAATAGCCCCAGCAGATACTGATAAAATATTCTATATAAACCCCCCACATCCGTCGTTTGCGCCAACTAAAGAAATATCTGAAATATTTTATCAGACATTCCATTCCTCCCTGTGACCATCTTAATCGTTGATGCCAGAGCCCCTTAAATGTTTCTGGCATCAGAATCCAGCAGAGCGCATTCGCTTCAAAACGCACATCCCAGTGGTTTAACTGGAGTTTCCAGCTAATGTCAATATCCTCGGTTACCATATCGAGCCCCCAGTAGCCAACCTGGTGCAAGGCTGTCTTTCTGAAACCGGCAACAACGCCAGATACTGTAAAAATTCTGCCATAAATTCGCTGGGCCCGTTTAATCATGCCAATAATGGAGGAGAACTCCCCCACCTGAATTTTACCGAGCAAAGTTGATCGTGTGCGGATCCGCGGATTTCCGGTGACAGCCCCGACCCTCGGACCCTGCAAAAAATGGCTCATCATCCAGGTTGTTGCATGATTATCGAGAAGGGCATCCCCATCGATGCAGATCAGAAATTCGTTTGGAGATAAAAGAGTTGCCATGCGTAAAGCCATCGCTTTACCCTGATTTCCCTCAAGGTGAATGACTCTTAGACGGCTGTATATTTTATTAAGTCTGTCTAATATCTGTCCCGTATTATCACTGCTTCCGTCATTAACAGCAATTATTTCAAAATTGGGGTATATCTGACCGTCAAGATAGGCAATCGTTTCCTCAACATTTTTACTTTCATTGAAACAGGGGACAACAAGAGAGACGCCCGGATACTCTGACAGTTGAGGCACTTCATCATACCTCCCTTCCACCTTTTCCCAGTGCAAGTAATAATAGACAGCACCTATCATCCAGAGATAAGACATAAAAAGGGGATAATAAAAGAGAAAGCTCATTAATCCCGAAAAAAGCAGAGAAATGTAATCCATCATCCTTATTTTACCTTGTAGGGATAGTCACTTAGAGAGATTTCCTGTTTAATTATATCTATATCCGGGGAAGCGAGAATAAAGTCATCGGGATAATAGCCAAAGTGATGTACGCCCATGCCACGCAAGAGCTTCATTTGCCGGGCAAGGATTGCCGAATCAATGGATTGCTTTCGCTTCCAGTCAATACTTTGCAATTCAAACACTGTCTTGTCCAGCCCACCGGGAACCTCTGCAACCCTCTCAACAAGAATCTTAAGCCACTTTTCAGGGGAGCCTGCACCTTCCATGTAAGGCATGGCCATAAGAGCCGTATAATCATAGTTTTCAAGGAACTTTTCGAAAGACTGTGCAAACCAGGTTTCAGACGCCCTGTTTAAAACAACCTTTGAATAAATGTTGCGCGCACTCTTTGCTTCAGGATGGTAATATCTGACCTTTTTCATCAGATGTTGAGTCCACTTAATAATGATATTCGTCTTTTCTTCGGTCCAATCCTTAAAAAGCCTGGGGTCATTTCGAATCTCTTGAATTGAGGGTGGAAGCAGCCACTCCCTGGCATAATAATCGAGGGCCAACTCACTGGCATCCTCATAATCGCTCAGATAAGCATCATCATGAAAAAGAATTCCATGAAATGCCGCATGCTTGGCCAGATCTTCATAGATCTCTCCCACAATCTCTTTTGCCTTATCACTAAAAGGGGATAATCTTCTATAGTCCACCTCAGCTTTATCCTTTGTGCTTTCCGGGGCTGTCTTTACATAGATTGATGAAAGCCCTTTTTCCTCCTTGAGTTCAAAGGAGAATACAGGAAGCCAGGCATAGACTTCCACGCCGGAACGGGTACTTAATTGCCATGCAGCGCGGCTAAAAAGGTCGGCACGCATCGGCAGATGTCGATTGGGAAAATAGAGTTTATCTGCATTCCCATCGCCATCCGGGTCTGCAAATGCCTGCAAATAAACGGTATTAATCTGGAGTTCCTTGATTCGGTCCAGAAGCAAACCAAGGTTTCTCTCCTGAACAGCGGGATTCGGATCATAGACATAATCAAGATCAATATGTGCCACACGTACGGGATCTTTATAGTCATAATTGTAGAGCTCCCAAACAAAGTCCTCCAGGGTTATATCGTCAGGGAGGAGAAAACGTTTTAATGCCTCCAGGTCATCCACATTATTCTTCCCCTCTTTCGTCCCCATGGTAACCTTCATTCCAAGGTTCTTCGCGACTGCCAGAGCCACTCTGTTGTATCTCCCGTAAGGCCAGACCATGACGCGCGGCCTGCGGCCTGTTTTATTCTTCATGATCTGAATACTCTTTTTGAGGTCACTTTCCAATCTATTGCGATACTGAGTGTCAGACTCGTAACTTTTGCCGACCCGATTATATTGTCTTGACGTGGCAGCAGGGATAAGATTCCCCTGCGGGTTGGCCACTATCTCATGGTGAAGGTCATAGCTATGCGAGGCAAATTCAGCCAGACCCGACGCCTGCATCTCCCTGACCTGGTCCCAGCTTAGAAAGCGCTCGCGGTCGATCATACTTTCCCCGTAAAGCACTTTTTCCCCGGGTGGCGTCTCCATCCATTTGCCGACAAGGGCGAATACGGCTGGATAGTTGAAAAGCTTCAACAATGGGAAAACCCTTTTATACATGCTCTGGTAACCGTCGTCAAAGGTCAGCAATACTGCCTTGTCAGGAAGCCCCTTTCCACCTTCGCTGGCTGCAATAATTTCGTCCACGCTTACAGCATGATATCCATGCTCCTTCAACCATGAAAATTGCGATATCAGCTCTGCCGTTGAGACACTTAAGGCTTTCTGGGTGAGGGCATCTTCGCGCCTATCCGTCACATCATGGTAGGAAAAGACGATAAAGGAATTGGCGCTAGTTTCAGCCGGCAATACTTCTGGTGCCGTTAACGATAGTAAAAGAGTTAAAATAAAGGCAAATCTCATTTTTTAGAATCTCCAGTTTGCATGCAGATATATACGGGTCGAGTACTCGGATGCTCCGTCATAGCTCGGCTTGGATCGAGAAATACCATAAATGAACTCAAGGCGTTCATCCCTGTTCCACTGATGTTCATAACGTGCCGACCATACCCCCCTGGCACCGAACCCTTTCTGGCTGTAGCTTCCAAGTGAGACACCAAAGCGATGCCTGAATGAACGTGAATACCTCTTGTAAAGTAACCACTCGTTATCAAGGGTGATTTCGGCAGAGAGGTCACTCTCCGGATTAAAGTAAGGCGCATCATCACGGCTGTTTTCAGATCTGTAGAGACCCAGTGTCCCATCGAGTTTGTATTTTGGACGGCTGATCAAACGCTCAAACCAGGAAGCGGAAAGAGCGGTTCGAATGTTACCATCGCTGAAATCGCTTCTTTTTATCCCTGCAGAGAAGCTGCGTGACTCACTGACGCGATAGCCAAGATCAAGTCCGGTGGACCAGCCGTGCAAATCCTCCTCCAACCGGCCCCGCATAGGCAAATCATTGTCGTAGGTATCAAGTCTGAAGCCAAGGGACCAGAAATCATCGGGCATCCACGTTGAGCTGATGCTTAGGCCCGGATTGGAATCTTTTCCTGTGCCGAGTGAGAGTTCGCCGGTAAGCTCAATGTCCCTCGCCCGGTATTCAAGACCTAAGCCCAGTCGCTTGTAGATCGGTGAGCCTCCCTCGAAAGATGCTTTTAAATAGTATCCGTGAATAAATGATCGATAATGATAGTTAAAAGGCCTGGAGTAAAGGTAGGTCTCAAAGTCGAAGTCATGACTCCCTTCCTGCTCTCCTGAATTAAAGGCCTTTGACGTCCAGACCAGGAGCTCCCGCATCGTATGGATCTCCCAATTTCTGTGAAGCCTATCTATACTCTTGCGACCGGAATAATCTTTTTCGAGTGTTTCCAGGTATTCGTGACTTTTGCCATATTCGGCAAGAGCCATAAGCGCCTCAACACGACCGATTTTTGCGTCCAGATGCATGGGATGCTCATTCAGGACAACTGTAAATTCCCGCAAGGCCCTTCGTGGCCAGCCGCGGAAGAGATAGACATAGCCAAGTTTGGATCTCAGGTCCGGATTATTGGGCGCATTGTTAACGAGCGCTTGAAGACGCCGCTCGGCCTCTTCAAGATTATCTGCATATGCACGTGCCATAGCGCCGGTCGAATCGGCATAAAGCTTTTGTGGATTCTTTTTCCTTTTGAGGGGCCACTTCGCTATAATCTGTTCGGGCTGCATCTTGGCAAGTTTGTCTATCAATGTCGTTGCATTTTCGTGGTCTTCCAGGTCGGTATAGGCGTAAAAAAGGGTCATACTTGCATCGAAATTATCCGGTTCCTCCGATAGTGCCTGCAGGGAAAGGTCTCTCGCCTTTTCCGGCTCTTCAACGTACATATATGCATCAGCAGCAACCACAAGTGCATAGGGGGGTATTTTAACTCCCCTGTCAACAAAACTCTCATAGATTGATATCGCGTCTGGCATTCGTTCACGTTCCTGGAGAGCAACCATGAGATCAAACTCTGCAGTGTTACGTGCACTTTCTCTTTCTCTTCCCTGATTCTTTAGGCGGGTCAGGTTCTCTTTCAATAATCTGATCGCCTCGTCAGTCTCTTTATAGCGGTCAGTGGCATCAGGTGTGAAAAGCCTCCCCCAGCGCACCGTTATCGATGCCCTGTGAGCCAAAATGTCATCCAGATCTTCAGGCGTGAGAACATCCGGATATTTTCGGACCATGTCCGCGGCAAGATGAGGGGCGCCCAGTCTTGACGTCAAAAGTATAAATTCTCTTCGGGCATCTCTGTGTGTCGGATCAATTTCCAAGATATGTTGATAAACAGCTAGAAGACTAAAGTAATCTTCTTTATTTTTTAATACATAAGCCCTCCCCTCCAATATATCAATCCGTTTTAAAAACTGCTTTTCAGCTTTATCCAGCGTTGTCAGCGCCTCATCGTACCGGCCGGCATCTGAAAGGGTCATTGCCAGAGCTATACGACTGTCTATTCGATCGGGATATTGATAAATGATCTTTTTGTACGTGGTTATGGCCAGCGAAAAATTCTTAACGTTACGCGCAGCCTTTGCAATAGCATTAGAGAGATAAAGAGGCGTGTCTTTTCCTTTTAGGCGAGAGACCAGTTTAAGTAGTTCTGCATCTTGTCCTGCCCAGCCAAGAACAGCCATGTAATCAAATAGATAAAGATCATTGTCCGGATGGCGTTTTGTTAACTGCATCAACATCTGAATGGCAGAATTGTATTCGCCCTTTCGGGCCGTTTCTACGGATAAGCTGTGTATTTTGTCACTCCTTTCATCGCTACAGGCCTGGTCAACAAATGTAAAAGAACTTGCAGAAAAAAAAACCATAATGCATAGTAATTTGCTCGAAAAGCTAACAACTGTTTTCATATCACATCAATTAGGTTGGATTGAAGGTTTGATGCTATCTTCTCTTTAAAAGAGATAAGTATTAGCTGAATAGCCGGCAATAGTTAAGTTAATAATAAGTCAGGAAAATATTAGGCCTTTCAATGGAAAACAATACATTTGTTTTTTGCCCCCATTTTTAGTCCCATGCGCAAAAAACAGGCGGTATTTTCAGATATATTGCTAGAATTAGTGATTATAACGTCCAGGACATGAACAATCAAATGGATTATCTAAAAAACACGCTTTAGACATGCTGTATGTCAAGCATGCCTAACGATTTTGGAGATTCTATTTAAATACTTAAGTCCTTGTCAAACCACATCTGATTTTGTAACATAAGTCTGTCTGACATTAAATGAATTTTCCTCTCTTGACGTTTTAAGTCAGAGGGTGAACCTTTAGGGGATACAGGACATCAATGAAGAAAAATTTAATCAAGACAGTCCTCCCTCTAACAGCTCTAGTTTTTATTCTTCTTTTTCTTTCCATAAAAGGTGACGAAGACAGCAACGCCGTTAAACGGACAAGGATGCTCATGGGGACGATTGTAGAAATAACCGTCTTTCATGAAGGCAATAGAGATAAGTCGGATGAGCACATTAATGAAGCATTTAAAGAAATAAAACGTCTGGAAGAGCTCCTTGGCCGGCAGTATGAAGGAAGCGATATCTGGAAAATCAATAATCGGCCGGGAGAAAATGTTTCCGTTTCTGAAGAAACCCTTGATCTTGTTGAAGCAGGCTTACATTTTCACGCTATCAGTCAGGGCAGCTTTGACATTACCCTGGGGAAACTCATAGATTTATGGCGTTTCAAAGATGAAGAAGAAGGGCAAAGCCCTCCACCGGATGACGATATCAAGGCAGCGATAAAAATCAGCGGACCTCAGAACCTGAATATTGACAGGCCGGGAAAAACAATCTCTACCATTGCAGATGTTCATCTCGACCTGGGAGGAATTGCCAAGGGCTTCATTATAGACAGGGCCGGGGAACTGCTTGCGCAAAGAAATGTAAAAAACTTTATCATTGATGCCGGTGGCGATATGATTGTCAAGGGCAAGAAGGGGGACAAGGCCTGGCGAGTTGGTTTGCGGCATCCGCGTAAACCCGGTGAAGTCCTTGCCAGCCTCGATTTAAATGGCGATCTGACATCTATTGTAACTTCTGGTGATTATGAACAGGTATTTTTCCACGAAGGAAAGCGTTATCATCATATCCTTGATCCATCCACGGGCTATCCCGCTAAAGGCTTGATGAGTGTAACCATTAAGGCCGGCGATGCAAAAAGTGCCGATGCACTGTCTACTGCAGTATTCGTTCTGGGAAAAGAGAAAGGCCTTCGCTTAATCGAGTCTTTGAATGGTGTTGAGGGTGTTTTAGTTGATGAAGATTCAAAGGTTACTATCTCAAGCGGTCTGAAGGGCCAGGTGCTTTTGCGATGATGATTGACAGGTTAAGATATAAGGTATACCTGTCGCTGCTGACCTCTCTTGCAATTGTTGTACATACCATGGAATCTTCTTTTCCGACCCCTTTCCCATGGTTGAGATTTGGGCTTTCCAATATTATTACCCTGGCCGTTATTGTCCTCTTCGGTCTGAAGGCGGGGATGACCGTTACATTGTTGAAGATAACCATTGGAACACTCTTGATGGGCACCTTCCTGACGCCATCATTTTTTCTCGCCTTTTCGGGAGGTATTGCCAGCACACTCGTTCTTGCACTGGCCCACAGCATCTTCTCACCCTGGCTCAGCGTTGTCGGAATCAGCATTCTGGGGGCTTATACACATACCCTTGTTCAAGTTCTTGTTGCCTATTTCATCCTCATTAAACATTTTCAGGTCTTTCTCCTTTTGCCGTTTTTCCTGACTTTTTCTCTCATTACCGGCTTTATCAGCGGCCTTGGCGCAAATTATCTCGTAAAGTATTTACGAGAGGTGCCAAATATCAAAACCCTGTCAGAACTTAAATAATGGCCTTCGCGCAATCTTGCAGATTTGAGGAAAGTGTGCTATCTCTGTTCAAGACGATTCCAATGGAAAACTTCGCAGGTAAAGGTCAATGAAAAAAACTGTAAGACTCGGTCTTGCCCAGATAAATTGTACTGTCGGTGACCTTGAAGGCAACAGCGAAAAGATAATCTCCTATATTCAAAAAGGGCGTGAAAAAGGGGTTGATATTATCTCATTCCCCGAGATGGCAATAACAGGCTATCCCCCTGATGATCTTCTGCTAAAGCCCGGCTTTATTCGTGATAACATGGAGGCTCTCAACCTTGTTGCCCGGCAATGTACAGATATTACGGCAATTGTGGGGTTTGTTGATGCCACAAAGGCACCTTCTCCCGGCAAGGGGGAAGCCAGAGGCAGGCTTGCCTATAATGCTGCTGCCGTTATTCATAATGGGAAAATCAAGGTGGTTTCCCACAAAATTATATTGCCTAATTATGGCGTTTTCGATGAAAGACGCTACTTTATTGCGGGCTCGAAATGCCTGGTATTTGAGTTGGATGATATCATTTTCGGCGTCAATATATGTGAGGACATTTGGCACGCCGAGGGTCCGACAGGCATACAGGCATTAAAGGGAAAGGCAGATCTGATCATAAATATTAACGCATCTCCCTTTCATGCAGGGAAGCACAAAGAAAGGGCGCATGTTCTGGCTAGGCGAGTTGCGGAAAGCGGTGTAGCAATCGCTTACACCAACCTGGTGGGCGGGCAGGATGAACTCGTCTTCGATGGCGGCAGTATGATTTTCGACAGCAGTGGCAAGATTGTGGCAGGGGCGCCCCTCTTTGAGGAGGCCCTTCTCGTTGCCGACATAAACCTTGAAAAAGAAGCGAAACAAGTCGATAGGAATAAAGGGATTGATGAAGAGCTGACGATTTCCTCTTCCCTCCTCCAGGGAACACTGAAACCCAAAAAGGAGTTGCTTGAACCGCCTCTGTCTAAAGAGCTCAAGCCGCTTGAAGAAATATATAAGGCCCTCATACTGGGAACGCGGGATTATGTGCTCAAAAGTGGGTTTAAGAAGACGATCATCGGATTAAGTGGAGGAATCGACTCGGCCCTGACTGCGATCATCGCCGTAGATGCACTTGGGGCGGACAAGGTGCTGGGGGTTGCCATGCCTTCAAGATATTCATCACAGGGAAGTATTGATGATGCCAGGTTGATTGCCTCTAACCTTGGGATTGAATTCAGCATTATTTCTATAGAAGACATCTTTAAAACATTTTTAAGCAGTCTTGAGCCTGCATTCGAAGGGTATGAAGCCGATGTGACAGAAGAAAATCTTCAGGCAAGGATCAGGGGAACCCTTCTAATGGCGCTTTCCAACAAATTCGGCAGTATGGTGATCACAACTGGCAACAAAAGCGAAATGGGGGTGGGTTACTCTACTTTATACGGCGATATGGCAGGAGGATTCAGTGTCCTCAAAGATGTTCCAAAGACCCTGGTCTATGAGCTTGCCGAGCTTAGAAACGAGATGGAAGGTTTTGATATCATCCCAAGAAACAGTATAACAAAACCTCCCTCTGCGGAGTTGCGACACGAGCAGGTGGATCAGGACAGCCTTCCCCCTTACGATGTCCTTGATACAATACTTCAGGAATATATAGAAAATGAACTTTCCATTAATGAAATTGTGGCCCTGGGATATGAAAAGGCCACGGTTAGTCAAGTGCTCAAAATGGTTGACAGCAATGAATATAAACGGCGGCAGGCGGCACCCGGTGTAAAAATTACACCGAAGGCCTTCGGGCGAGACAGAAGAATGCCTATCGTCAATAAATTCAGGCGATAGACGGCAGCGCCAATGAACACGACACTTTACATCGTTTCAACACCTATAGGAAATCTTGGCGATATTACCCTGAGGGCCCTGGAGGTATTAAAGTCCGTTGACCTCGTTGCAGCAGAGGATACCAGGCATTCAAGAAAGCTTTTTTCGAGGTATGAAATAAAAACGCCCCTTGTCAGTTATTATAGTGCAAAGGAGGAGATTACCGGCGATAAAGTTCTGGCTGAGCTAAAATCCGGCAAGAATGTGGCCCTTATTTCAGATGCCGGGACACCGGGCATTTCTGATCCCGGCTACTATTTGATCAAAAAAACCATTGATGAGGGAGGAAAGGTTATTACCATTCCCGGTCCCTCGGCGATTATCTCTGCCCTCACTCTTTCCGGCCTTCCCACAGACAGGTTCGTCTTTGAGGGATTTTTACCCCCCAAAGGCAGCGCACGAAAAAAAAGATTAGAGGCTATTCTCGATGAAAAAAGGACAATTATCCTCTACGAATCGCCCAGGCGGGCAGGCCGGACGCTTAAGGAGTTATTGCAACTATTAGGGGACAGAAAGGCTGCCCTTGCCAGGGAACTGACAAAGATTCATGAAGAGGTTGTCAGAGGAAAAATATCTGATATAATCAAGGTCGTTGAAGAAAAGGGGCTTAAGGGAGAAGTGACCCTCATTCTTGCCGGTCACGATGAAAAAGTTGTAAAAAGTACTGACGAGGCAGATGTGGTCAGTACATTGCAATCGATTCTGGACAAAGGATTGTCAGTAAAAGATACTGCTGAGATCGCTTCTCGTGAGTTGAATATTTCAAAAAGAGCCGTCTATCAGGAAATAATCAGGATGAAAGATCAGAGGGGGAAAAAATGATAAAAAAATGGCCGCTTATACTGGCTTTGCTGATCATCGGCATGCTTACCGCCTCATGCGTCAGGTTGAAAAACTGGAAAGAGGCGCATAGTCCTCCAGATGAAACATGCTCTCACTGTCACTATGATATATACAAGGGGTGGAAAATTTCTTACAGGCCTTACAATGAAGCGACAAAAGAAGAGGATTATACGCCTGTACACTCTCAACCGAAATCAGCATCAGATGTGATGATGAAAAAGAGCCATTCCGAAGGAAAGGGTGATTGTTCCCAGTGCCATTTTGTTGAACCTAAGCTGGAGCTGTTAACCCTCTCTAAAGTCGGAATTAACTTTAAGGATACGGTCTATCAACTTTGCGGCCGCTGCCACGATAAACTTTTTAATGAATGGACACAAAGTGTGTACTTTGCGAAAGAGAAAGACTGTCTTACCTGTCACGCCGATAGTGAGGGTCGGCCCATAGAAGACAAGAAAGGTTATCATCAAAGGCTCACCGGGATTGAGGGCGCCCAACTGAAATCCGTCAAGCCCATGCTCACCTCTGATGAACTCAAAAAGGCAGTTTACATCAGTCATGATGTCTGGTTACGGGACGGCAAGGTATTGGCCCTCTTTATCGTTGCAAATGCCGGCGCCGGCCACAATCTGCCGGCCGATGAAATAAATACGGCCTATGTATTACTGCTTTCTCTGAAAGATTCTTCCGGCAAAGCAATTGACAATAAGGAAGTTATTGTCGCAGGCTGGGGTAAAGAGTCTATAAGGCATACAAAAGAGACTTATCTCGATATTGAAATGGTCCCTTCTTCCGATAGAGACTATATTCTTGAGGTTACGCTAAAACGGGTAGATAAAAGGGCGATGAAAGAGGTATCAATCGTCATTTATCATGAAAATGTTGAGGTGAAAACAATTTCCCAATGATACGTTTAGTCAAGTGGATATTGCTGGTTGTCTTTTTTGCGGCCCTCTTCGTTTACCTGGGAGGAGGCAGCCTTCTGAAAGACTTTGGGAAAAAGAGTGTTGAAGTGGGCAACAAGCTGGAAAAGGTGGAAGAAAAGATGGAGAAGGCCGGAGAAAAAGCGAAAGATTTTTCCAAAGATGTTTCTAAGAAGGCTAAAAAGAAGCTAAAAAAGCTGAAAAAAGAGATTGACTAGGAGCCGCCAGACTTATTAAGAATGCGAGCTAGTAACGGATTGAAAAACTGCTGAATTCCCCCGTCGCCTCTTCTGGTATGATCTCAAGGTCAGTTACATTGGCTGAAGGAGGCCCTTCTTTACACCACTTAATAACCCTTTCGACGTTGTTGCGCCCGCCTTCCAGCACAGCTTCGACACGGCCGTCATGACAGTTACGCACCCATCCCGTAAGATGATGTTCCAGTGCAACATCTTTTGTGTTTGCCCTGTAAAACACTCCCTGGACTCTGCCTGATATAAAAAGGTGTATTCTAATCCTTTCTTTTTCTATGTTCATCAACGTCAGTTATCTATGCAGAAATTATGGGAGGAGGAAATGGCGGAAGGAAGCGGGAGTCGAACCCACCATCCCGACATCTATCGGGATCTCCGGTTTTGAAGACCGGCAGCACCACCGGGCACTATTCCCTTCCATTTTCTTTTCCAAAGTGCAGTACAAGAATAGTCTCAACTTATCCTAAAATCAAGGATATTAAGCTCTTTT
>JADFVM010000271.1 GCA_015222555.1 Pseudomonadota bacterium | reverse complement strand
CTGGGCGTCTGTCCTGCCACGAATGACGCCTCTTACCATAGTCTGAATGATGGAGAAAAGGGCGGCAGAATCTGCTGGGACGTTGTGGGAACACTTTGTGGAGGACAGGTGCAGGGGAGTTTTGCCCAGAAGAGACACTCATGTCTTTCCTGCGAATTTTTCACCAAAGTTAAACATGAGGAAGGATTAGTCAAGTTCATCATGCATAAGAATTAAAACAAACTCTGATAATCCCCGCAGTAAGCAGCGGGGTATTTAGTTGTCATTCCGGGCCTGACCCGGAATCCAGATATACACGGGGCTGGATTCCCGCGAAGTTTATGCTGCTTGCAGTGCGGGAATGACAGGAGGCAGCATAGCCCCAACATGATTAATGGTTTGAATTTCAACCCGACACAGCCGACAGCAAGAGCGAGTGAGGCTACGTAGAGCGATTTGACAATCAAGGGTACCTCTAAGTCTCCACAGTCCTAAAGCTTTTCCATCTGACTCTTCTTTTTTCTCTCCACCTTTGAAAGCTTTCTTGCAGGCCCCTTCTTTTTTGTTCCTATTCTAGGTTCATGGTCCTCTTCTTCCATGAAATAAATATCATCATCGCCGGAGGCTGACATCCGCACCTTTATTTCAAACTCAGGCGAAGGAATGACCACAGCACCTCTTTTTTCTGCATGCTTGACGATCTCCCTGTCGGAGGTAACAACAACCACCTTGTCACCCATATGATCAACCATTCTTTTTATTATTTCATCAGCCTTTTCTCCCCGCCCGCTGTAGATGATGTCGATTCCCTGGATCTTCTCCCTCGATGATCCGATATTGTCAGACTGCCAGCCATCAAAAACGACGGTAATGGCGTGGCCCTTCAACTTCTTATAGGCGGCAAGGAGTTGAATGAGCCCCAGCCTCCCCTCTTCCAGCGCTATCGCTTCAAGATCGATAAGCTGGCCTGACTGACGAATCACATTATAACCGTCTATGACTATGCGTGTTGACATATAGCACTCCGAAGAATTCTGTTCATTGTCTTTGCTGGCAAAGTTGGTCTTATGGATTGCCGCGTCGTCCCGCTGCTGCGGGACTCCTCGCAATGACAAATAAAAGCAACAGTTCTATATTATCAGAATGTTGGGGGCAGTTCAATGCAGGCCCTTTCAGGGGGATAGTTCTTGACTGTAGAGAGCCTGGTAACTTATAATTAAAAGTTTTTTACAAGGGATAATATGGCTAAAGACAGTTTTGAAAAAGATTTGGAAAACCTGGAAGATATCGTTGCCAGGCTGGAGAGTGAAGAGGTTTCCCTTGAAGACTCTATGAAACTCTATGAAGAGGGCGTCAAACTGGCACGCCTTTGTTCTGAAAAACTGGACAAGGCAGAAAAGAAGGTTGAAATTCTGTCAAAGGATAAAAATGGTGCTATAAAAGTTGAACCCTTTACTCCCAATGAATCCTAACCTCACCTAAACGTTCAAATAATTTGAATATAAAAAAATACCTTAAAAGTAATAAAGCACTCATCGAAGAGTCGATGACAGGATTGATGACTGGAGGAAAAACGCTCACAGACAATCTTCACCGTGCCATGAATTACAGTCTGGAGGCGGGCGGTAAAAGGATAAGGCCGATTCTGGCAATTGCTGCCTGTGAAGCGGTGGGAGGGGAAAGCAAGAAGGTCATGCCTGCCGCATGCGCCCTTGAATTGATACACACCTATTCCCTCATACATGACGATCTTCCCGCCATGGACAACGATGACTTCAGGCGAGGAAAGGCGACATGTCATATCGCCTTTGATGAGGCGACGGCCATCCTGGCAGGAGATGCTCTTTTAACGGCCGCCTTTGAGATACTGAGCAGAAAAGCGCTTTTTACTAACATTGATCCGGCTGTAAACATTGAGGTCATTAATGACATTGCAAGGGCCTCCGGTGCCGGTGGCATGGTGGGTGGTCAGCTTGCCGATATGGAAGCGGAAGGAAGTAAGTCAGTAGACTTCCCCACCCTTGAATTCATCCATACCCATAAAACGGGTGCCCTTATTCTGGCGGCCATCAAGGTGGGAGCAAAGCTTGGAGGCGCAAATAAAAAGGAGCTTAATGCCCTTGTCAAATATGGTGAACTCATCGGTCTGGCCTTTCAGATAGCTGATGATATTCTTGATGTCACGGGAAACACGGAAACCATCGGCAAAGACGCCGGCAGTGATGAAGCGAGAGGAAAAGCAACCTATCCATCGCTTCTGGGCTTGAGAGAGGCCAAGCTAAGGGCGGCAGAGCTTCTGGAAGCGTCCATTGAGAGTTTAAAAGAATTTGATGAAAAGGCCGATCCATTAAGGGAGATAGCCCGTTTTATTGTTAATCGCAAATCATAGGATCACAAACAGACATGTCGGAAAATCTGCTTCATAAAATAAACAGCCCTGAAGACCTCAGAAAGCTCGACAGCTCTGAACTCCTTCAGCTGGCCCAGGAGATTCGGGATGAAATCATTGAGAACGTTTCAAAGACGGGGGGACATCTCGGGTCTACTTTGGGCGTCATTGAACTGACCATCGCGCTCCATTACAAGTTCGATACACCGGCCGATAAAATCATCTGGGACGTGGGACATCAAGCCTATGCCCATAAAATGTTGACAGGACGGCGAAAGGATTTCCCTACACTAAGACAATATAAGGGGCTCAGCGGTTTTCCAAAGCGAAGTGAAAGTAAATATGATAGCTTTGGCACCGGTCACAGTTCAACCTCAATATCTGCCGCACTGGGAATGGTGGCGGCACGGGATATTAAAGGAGGAGATAACAGGGTCATCGCTGTTATAGGAGACGGTTCCATGACAGCTGGCCTTGCCTTTGAGGGCCTTAACCATGCAGGCCATCTCGATAAAAACCTCATTGTTATCCTTAATGACAATGAAATGTCCATATCCCCCAATGTTGGCGCACTATCATCCTATCTGAGTAAAACAATGACAGGCGCCCTTTACACTCGGGCCAGAAAGGAAACAGAGCATTTATTGAAAATCGTTCCCGGCGGAGATTCAATGCTCAAATTCGCCAAAAGAGTAGAAGAGTCTATTAAAGGCCTCGTTGTGCCAGGAATGCTCTTTGAAGAGCTTGGCTTTAAATATGTTGGCCCCATTGACGGCCATAATATGGAAAGCCTTTTCCAGCATTTTAAAAACATCAAAAATGTTGACGGCCCCATTCTTTTTCATGTCATCACAAAAAAAGGAAAGGGTTATACCCCTGCTGAAGAAAGGCCCTCTGCCTTTCATGGCATTGGCCCCTTTGACATCAATACGGGGGAGGTCAAAAGCAAACCGGGACCGCCCTCCTATACAAAAGTCTTTAGCGATACCTTGATCAGTCTTGCTGAAAGTAACGAAAAGATCATCGGTATTACGGCAGCCATGCCTGAAGGAACGGGAATGAACCGCTTTGCCGAGAGGTTTCCCGACAGATACTTTGACGTGGGCATCGCGGAACAACATGCCGTCACCTTTGCCGCCGGTATGGCAACGGAAGGTT
Source organism: Pseudomonadota bacterium (assembly GCA_015222555.1). GTDB lineage: Bacteria > Desulfobacterota > JADFVX01 > JADFVX01 > JADFVX01 > JADFVM01. The sequence continues at coordinate 6,475 of JADFVM010000271.1, read as the reverse complement.
TCGTGCCCGTTGCAGCCATTTATTCCACCTTTCTGCAAAGAGCCTATGACCAGATCGTACACGATGTGGCTTTACAGAAATTGCCCGTTGTCTTTGCCATTGACAGAGGCGGACTGGTCGGCGCCGATGGTCCGACTCATCATGGAATTTTCGATTATTCGTTCCTCCGCCATATACCGAATATGATCGTTATGGCACCCAAAGATGAAGGTGAGCTTCGAAACATGCTGAAAACTGCCGTTGAAGCAAAAGCACCCGTTTCTGTAAGATATCCGAGAGGCAACGGTTATGGTGTCGATCTGTCAGGTGAAATATCATCAATTGAAATCGGAACAGGGGAACTTCTTGTAGAAGGGAATGACATAACCGTCATCGCTATCGGCTCAACGGTTTACCCTGCACTTGAGGCGGCACGGTTGTCTGCTGAAAAAGGAATCAGCGTTGAAGTGATCAATGCCCGTTTTGTAAAGCCTCTGGACGAGCAGCTCATTGTTACTTCAGCGACAAAGACAGGGAAGGTCATTACCGTTGAAGAGAATGCCCTACAGGGTGGTTTCGGAAGCGCCGTACTGGAACTTCTGGAGCAGAAAAAAGCACTGTCCAGCATCAAAATAAAGCGGCTGGGCATACCTGATAAATTCATTGAACACGGTGAGCAGGATATCCTCTATAAAGGATTAGGAATAGATTCAACTGGCATCGCCAAAACGATTACAGAAATGACAGCTAAAAACCTCTATGAACTCGGAGCGCCGGGATGGGAAAATCTCGCTTAGGTCGATACTTGCTTCCCACGTATAAGGTTCAAGCGCTATGGCCTTCACTTTTTCTTCAACAAGAGTATGCATCCATTCTAAATCAGATTCCCACCTATAAACTGACTTACCAATGACTACGATTCAAAAAGAGCGAATAGATAAACTACTTTTCAATAAAGGACTTGTACAATCCAGGGAAAAAGCAAAAGCGCTTATCATGGCGGGCCAGATCATTGTCAACGACAATAGAGTGGACAAGGCAGGCACCCTGGTGCCCGTCGACTCCGACATTCGCATCCGGGGCGAGCAGATGCCCTTCGTCAGCCGGGGCGGTCTGAAACTGGAACATGCTATTCAACACTTTAATATCAATGTGGGGGGAAAGGTCGCCATCGATGTGGGGGCCTCTACAGGAGGATTTACGGACTGTCTGTTACAGCGGGATATTCAGAAAGTTTACGCCATCGATGTGGGATACGGTCAAATGGACCTTAAGGTCAAAAACGATCCGAGAGTCACATCGATAGAAAGAACAAATATTAGAGACCTGCCACCTGAGGGAATCCCTGAGAAGGCAGACCTTGCCGTCATAGACGTCTCTTTTATCTCATTAACCAAGGTCCTTCGTCATATTTTACCTCTTTTAAAAGAGGAAGCTGAAATCGTGGCACTTATCAAACCCCAGTTCGAAGTTGGTAAAGGTGAAGTAGGAAAAGGAGGAATTGTTAAAGATCCTGACAAGGTTGATCAGGTTATTGATGATATAATATGTTTCATTAAACAACTGGGACTGACCACGAAAGGGACCATTGAGTCACCAATTTTAGGTGCCAAGGGGAACAGGGAGATTCTTATTTATATCAAGAAAAGAAACGCTGTCTGAATAATCTCCCGTTCAACGAAGCAGAGCGGAGCAGTTGACTGTGCGGAAGAAGGGTCTATTCTGTCTGTGCGAAGCGAGTTAATAGATCCGCCGCAGACAAGTTGGGGGGGGGATTGACCTTTGCATACTTTTCTTTCACCCTAACGAGCATAAAAGCCGGCAAAGAAAAGTATGAATCGTTCTAACAATTAGCTGTCATGCCGGAGTTTATTAACGGGCATCACAGCAGTGGATTCCCGCCTGCGCTGGAATGACAACCAGCTACATTAACCGTCTTACCCCACCCTTTTCTTCACCTTCATCGCCATCTCCACCCCATTCTTAACGCAATCGGCAACAGATACCCCCTGCAGATAGTTTCCGAGAAGATGAATGCCGGGTAATGAGTCCATGGCCCTGGAGAGTGCATCCAGCTTTTTTCCATGACCCAGATTATACTGCGGGATAGCTTTCTTATGCTTTATAATTTTAATAAAGGTCGGGTCCCCTTTAACGCCAAAGAGCGCGTTCAGGTCTGTCATGATTGTGGACAAAATTTCTTTGTCGCTTCTGTCCACAATAGACGGATTTCTGGCTCCACCGACAAAATTTGTCAAACAGACCTTGCCTTCAGGAACCCTGCCGGGGAACATGGAACTGTTCCAGAGTGAGCCAAGAAGTTTTTTCCCCTCTTTACCGGGAATAAGACAGCCAAAGCCATCCAGGGGATGCGCAACGTCCTTCCGGTTAAAACCTAAATAAACAATAACAAGGGGCGCATACTCTATGCCCTTCAGCAGCCTGGAAGCCTCAGGTGAAAGACTGGAAATAATTTTTGAATTAATATAGGCGGGAGAGGAAAGTATGACCTCATCCGCTTCAGTATATTCTCCTCCCGTCAGAGTGAGTAGGTATCTGCCCTTATTCTTTTTAATTCCTTCAACAGCTGTTCCGCCCCTGAACCGTTCAGCAAGCGCATCAGTAAGCGCTTTGGGTAACACGTCCATCCCCTCTTTGAAAGAAAATATCCCCTTTTGACGCGTACTTTTCGGGCCGCCCTTAAGTCCCTTTTTTATGGCCCCTCGAATGATACTGCCATACTCTTCTTCCAGTGCCGCCATTTTAGGGAAGGTACTTTTAAGTGACAGTTTTTCAGGATCACCGGCATAAACACCGGAAACAAAGGGATCGAGGCCATAATCAAGCAATTCTTTACCCACCCTGCGTCTTACATAGTCCGCCACACTTTCTTCACCGCCTTTATGCCTGCCGACAAATATATCCTTGAAGATCCTGAGTTTTCCCGATGCCGTCCAGAGATCAGACTTTATAAACCCCATAAGCCCTGCAGGGGTAGCGATGGGCCTGCCATATCTCACTACATATCGCTTTTTCGACACCGCTCTTCCAAAAACACGTTCATCCTCCAGGCCGAGCAATTTACAAAGTTGATCTATCTCATCATTAGAGTTCATCGTTGAATTTGGGCCATATTCAAAGAGATAGCCCTCCTCTTTGCCAGTTCTTATAGCCCCCCCACCCTGTTCCTTCTTTTCAAAAAGGCTGACGTCACAACCTTCATTCATCAATCTGTAGGCTGCGGTGAGGCCTGAGATACCACCGCCGACAACGGCAATTTTTTTCGACATTTGAGACTTCCTTTTTTTTGCGAGAAAATTAATAAACAACTGATAAGGCTGGGCAAATCAAGTCTTCGCAGCTAGTCTTCATAGGGCGATTGTTCGAAGAAAAAATCCCTGCCCTACAGCGGTTCCGGGGTATGGACATCATGTACTCTTAACAAAAACACAAAAGAATCTATTTTCTAAGAGAACCTAATCTATAAAAAAGACCCCCTTGAGTCAATAGAGCTCAAGGTGGGTTTCATCACATATCCAGTCTGCCTTAGTTAAAACTCAAAGGGGATGTCAGAGAGTCTCACCTTAATCTCTTCAATCACCCTGTTTTCTTCATCCAGTGTAGGTGCAATGAAACAGGCAGCAAAACGAACATAGGCGCCGGCATCATCCCATGGGACAGTGGAAATCAGTTTTTCCTTTATAAGAAACTGCGAGAAATCCTCGCCGCTTTGAAAGGACGGTCCTCCTTTAACACCCCTTGGCGCCCTTACATAGAGATAAAATGTTCCACCCGGCATGGATGCCTTAAACCCCATTGAATTGAGTGCGTCGACGAGCATTTTTAGCCGTCTTTCATATTTGCCCGCAATGACCTCTGTAATTTCAGGATTTTCGAGGCAATAGATGCCGGCTTTTTGAATGGGAATAAACTGACCGGAATCATAATTATCTTTCACATTGGCAAAGGCACTGACAACTAATGGATTTCCGCAGACAAAGGCAAGGCGCCAGCCCGTCATGTTAAATGCCTTGGAAAAGGAGTGGATCTCTACCGCCACATCCTTTGCACCGGCAACGGACAAAATGGAAAGTGGCTTCCTTCCTTCATAGACAAGTGCGCCATAGGCGGCATCCTGAATAATCACAACCTCATTTTCCCTGGCCCAGTCGATGGCTTCTTCGTAGAACTCCATCGTTGCCTGCGCGCCTGTTGGGTTATTGGGATAGTTTAAGTAGAGTAGTTTCGCCTTTTTAGCGATCTCTGCAGGAATGCCTTTCAGATCGGGCAAGAAGCCATTCTCCTGCAGCAGCGGCAGCGGATGAACGTCACCGTCATACCAGGCAGTGTGCGTCGCTGTAACAGGATAACCGGGGACAGTCATGAGCATCACATCACCGGGATTGATAAAACAGGAGGCCATCATAGCAAGGGCTGGTTTTGAGCCAATGGAGTGAACCACTTCTGTTTTTGGATCGAGGCCCTTAACATCGAAAACGCGGTCCATATATTTTACAGCAGTCTCTTTCAAGTCCTCAATTCCGTTATCGGCATATCCCCTGTTTTCAGGCTTTCCCGCCTCTGCCTGTAACACCTTAACGACGCCGGGAAAAGCCATCTCATCGGGTTCACCCACACCCATATCAATAAGCTCAACTCCAGGATGGGCTGCTTTGGCTGAAGCCTTTGCCCGTTTAATCTTTTCAAATTTATAAATCTTCGTATCTTTACCGAACATCTTCCCACCAATGCGCTCGGCAATGAGGCCTTGAATGTAAGTCTCTTCTGACATGAATTCCTCCATATTAATCTAAAAAATAAAGCTGCACATCATATCAGATATTGGTGAGCTTGTAAATATAGAGAAAAATGAGAGAATCAGGTTTTTGAATTGCATTAACAAAGAGACTCTTTTTTAAACCAAGTATACTTGCAAGCTTTACCCTCGATTGGTATTACGATATAATTAGCATGTCTGAGACAGGCAATAGCCGGGTTAAGGGGGCGCAACGGTGTACAAAGGGGAGTTTTTAAACAGCATCAGTCATATCATCGGGGCGGCTATGGCACTGGCCGGTCTGGTTATACTGGTGGTAATGGCCGCCCAACAGGGCGATCTCTGGAAGATCGTCAGTTTCAGCATTTACGGAGCCACTCTCTTTCTGCTTTACACCTTTTCAGCGCTCTATCACAGCCTGCCGGGCAAAGGGAAAGCCTTTTTCCGCAAGCTAGACCATTTTGCCATCTACCTCCTCATTGCCGGCACCTACACCCCATTCACACTGGTTACTCTTCACGGCGCCTGGGGTTGGACCATCTTCGGCACTGTCTGGGGTCTGGCGGTCCTGGGGATTCTGCTCGAATCTTTTCCAACAAAAGGGAATCGGGTCCTTCCCTTAATCATTTATCTTGTTATGGGCTGGATGGTTCTGGTAGCACTCCGTCCACTCCTGCAAGCTCTACCAATGTCAGGTTTTGCCTGGCTCCTTGCCGGCGGCATTTTATATACATCGGGTACTGGCTTTTACGCCTTTGACAAAAAAGTGCGCCACTTCCACGGGATCTGGCATCTCTTCGTACTGGCTGGGAGCATTTGCCATTATTTCACTATTCTTATTTATGTACTTTGAGACCTGCAACAGGTTAAGAAAAAGAATCTCTTTTTCCAGCTTCCTGGTCCCTATCTTTCCAGTTCCACCATTTAAGCAGTGAGGGATCATGTTTTTCATTCTCTGCAAAATAGACAGCGCAGCGGAAGACATAAAGGACACATCTGTCTATGGGCTTGCCTTTTTGCAGCTCGAGCTTTCGGTATAAGTCCTCAGGGTCTTTCCCCTTCAGCTCACTTACTTTGTAAACCCCGATCTCATTGAGCTTTTCCGATATCTTTTTCCCAATGCCGGGGATATTTTCAAGATCTCCATCTTGCCTCATCATATTCCGTCTATTCCCTTTACCTTATCTCCTGTTCCCGTCTAGGCCTTTAAACTTCAGGAATATCATTGGATTTTTCCAGCAATATCATGGCTAGATCCGATTCCTTGACATTATACGTTTCACCGCAAAAATGACAGACCACTTTTTGAGGTTTTTTTTCTTTTAACATCTCCTTCAAATCATGTTCCGGGAGGGTATGAAGAATGGCCACCGATTTTATATAGCTGCAGTGGCATGAAAAGTTGAGGGGAGAGCGTTTAAGAAGCTTTAGATCCTTAAGTCCAGTAATTTTGAGGAAGTCCAGAAGTTGATTTGATTTAGAAAGTTCTTTTCTAATTCTTCCATCATTAAAAAGCTCAAGTACTTCAACAAATCTTTCCGTATCAGCACCCGGCATTTTTTGCACCATAAGCCCCTTCATTTTGTTGACATGGAAATTCTTCATCTCAGTGAAAAACTCTATGGCAGTTGGAACTTGTTCGGAATGGTTAAAATATCTGGCTATTGCCGTTTTGACCCGCGGAGGATCAATGTTAATCTGCCCCGAAGCGAGCATCTT
>JADFVM010000035.1 GCA_015222555.1 Pseudomonadota bacterium | reverse complement strand
TCGGAATGCTTGGACTGAGCTTCCTTCCACGCATCGAGAAGGATGCCCCTGATATAAGGATACTTTACCCTTAGAGGACTATAAACATACCAGGAAGAAGAGATACCCCTCTGACAACCTCTGGGCTCGTAGGGCGGCAGGCTCTGCTCAAGCTTCGGATAATCTGTTGCCTGAAGCTCCCATGTAATAATACCATCCTTTACATAAACCATCCAGCTGCACCCTCCGGTACAGTTGTTACCATGGGTACTCCTAACCATTTTATCGTACTGCCAACGATTACGGTAAAACTCTTCCCAACCGCGCTTCGATGGATCGACTAGATCTTGAATATGACTTGACATTTATTTCCCTCCTTTTCCGCCATAATTCCGCCAAAGCGCATCATGAGCTGTATTATTACACCTTTTTCTATATCTACCACTCCAAAGGATACTGTAAATAATCAACAAGACCACAGCACCTATAATGGAGATGATAACAAACTTACCCGTATATGAAGCAGATGACTGCTGAGTAACAGAGGCGAAAAACGCCTGGAGATGCTGAACCTCATCTTCTGTAACGTTACGACGAGAAAAAACCGACCCCATCACTGGAACGCCTTCGTCATTTATCCAGTTGACATCTATAAAGTAGGGGTTGTCCTCCCATACCTTAGTGAGGTTGGGCCCCAAAGAACCTCCACCCAGTGCGCCAAGAGAATCGCCTGCGCTGTGACACGAAATACATGGCGGACCACCATTCTCGAATGACTGCCCTCCCGTAAACAATGCCTTACCTGCGGCGACATCGCCAGAACCAGCCGTTTCAGCAAGCACGACTGCCGGCGAAGAAGCAACAAAAAGAAAAACTGCCGCTAACACTGACAAGGCTTGCAGCCTCCTCCACAGAGACTTCCTACAATCCATCTGCATCTACTTTCCTCCTTCCATTTTAATTAATTAAAAAAATTTGAAACCTACTTAAATCCACGTGCACCTCAAAAAAGGTTGCACCGGGGATTTGACCACGAACGAGCAACTATAATCACACAATCGAGGAATGTCAAGCCAGAAGGAGAAAAAAATATAATTTTTTCTCCGCATGAAACGGGAGACAATCCGGGCCCATGCAAAGAGACAGCACTCCTATTTATTGTGAACAATGATATCTCCTTCACGCAAGCAAATCTACTAGCAAAAGTAACTAATTTTGCAACTATTTAGGCCTAAGATATGGCACGCACAAAGAACTATGAAAACAATGCAAACATATCGTAATACGTAGTCAGAAAGAACTACATTCTCAAGACTAATACTATCAAACTTCCAAAAGCCTCTCTCATATCCAGATTCTTAATCTACCTAAATCACTTTTCAAATCAATTCATTAGCTAAACAACACTGATCAGCATATCAATTCCTGGATTGTCAGTGGGATGACTACATTCTACCTTATAACAAACAACATACTATCCGGTCGATGCACTTTATCTGACAAAAGGGGCTCACTAAACCATCTCAATATGAAGGTTTTGCTAACCATAGATCAAATCAATCTCTCTGCATAAAGGCATCGATATTGTCTATTTGCCTTGCGATAAATAATCTGTTAACTTAACGTAAATTTAGGCCATAGAAATTAAACGTAACAAAGGAAGCACAATGACTTCACTCAGGAAGGAATATCGTTTAACGAAGCTTTCCCGCACTTGCGGTTGATCAGCTAAAATTAGTCCGACAGGTTTGTCGGACGCGCTGAAAACGCTTCATTCCTCACAGGACCCCAATCTGCTGGTCAGCTTTGACACCAGAGATGATGCAGCCGTGTATCAAATTTCTGATGATCTCGCCTATATCAGTACTGCAGATTTCATCACTCCTCCCGTAGACGATCCCTACTGGTTTGGCCAGATTGCCGCAGCCAATGCACTGTCAGATATCTATGCCATGGGCGGCAAACCTGTAACGGCTCTAAATCTAATTATGTTTCCTTCAAAGATACTGCCTAGTGATGTCTTAAGAGAAATCCTGCGTGGCGGACAGGATAAGATAATGGAAGCAGGGGCTTCTTTAGCAGGAGGGCATTCCGTCGAGGACAATGAGCCAAAGTATGGACTTGCCGTTACAGGCCTTGTTCACCCCGACAAGGTTCTCAGTAATTGCAAAATTGAGATCGGCGACGCTCTTATTCTCACTAAGCCGCTGGGAACGGGAGTGTTATTCAATGCCCGCAGAGACAACCTGCTCCCCTATAATGACCTGGAAGAGCTTCTACCCCAAATCGCAGGCCTAAACGCTCTGGCGCTGGAGATTGCCCGGCAATTCGATATCAACGCATGCACCGATATTACAGGTTTTGGCTTAGCGGGGCATGTCTTTGAAATGGCACAGAAAGGCTTTCAGATAAAGATTTTTTATAACAATCTACCCTTCTATCCTCACGCACTCCAAATGTCCAATAAGGGAGTCAACACGCGAGACAATAAGGCGAACAAAGACGAGGTCAAAAATTTTCTGAAAATTGACAGGACACTATCACCGGGAGAAGAAGCGATGCTCTATGATCCACAGACCTCAGGTGGGCTGCTATTTTCTCTTCCCGCCTCGCAATCAGAGAGCCTGTTAAAGGCATTAAAAAATGCAGGGATAAAGGATGCGGCTCAGGTAGGTGAAGTAGTCGCTGACAAAAAAGCCTGTATCACTGTCAGCTAAAAGTCAGCTTCCTTTCCAGGTCGGTTGAGTGGGTCACCCGCTTGGCTTCATCAAGGGAGATGATTTTTTGCTTACAAAGCTGGATCAGGTGCTGGTCCATGGTCTGCATATGATATTGATCGCGGCCTTTTTCGATATGTTTATCCATTTCATCAAGACGCCCCTCTCTGATACATGCCTGAATAGAGGTGGTGGTACGCATAATCTCGATGACGGGGATAACGCTCTTGCCGCTAATATCTTTTACCAAGCGCAAAGAAACTGTTGCGACAAGAATATCTGCAAGCCTGTGCCTGAGAATCTCCTGAGCATCGGGAGGAAAGTGCCCGACAATACGATTGATGGTGGAAGAAGCATTCTGGGTATGAAGGGTGGACAAAACCAGGTGCCCTGTTTCTGCCGCCTTAACACAGGAATCAATTGTTTCAAGGTCTCGCATCTCTCCCACCATTATGACGTCGGGATCCATACGCATTGCCCCCTTTAAAGCACCGCTAAAATTTTCCGTATCGATGCCCACCTCTCGCTGGATAATACAGCTTTTATTGGAAGAGAAGATAAACTCTATAGGGTCTTCAATTGTAATGATGTTGTAATTAAAGTTATCATTAATGTAGCTGAGCATAGACGCTAATGTCGTGGATTTTCCGTTTCCAGTGGGACCGGTGACAAGAATCAGACCATTAGGCGCCTTGGCAATTTCTCCCAAAACGGGGGGAAGATTTAATTCCTGAAAAGCCCCTATATGAGGGGGAATGACACGCATCACAATCCCGATATTGCCCCGCTGACGAAAAACACTCACCCTAAAACGTCCCCCGTTGG
>JADFVM010000270.1 GCA_015222555.1 Pseudomonadota bacterium | reverse complement strand
TAAGGAGTAAAGTACCATAATTTTACTCCAAGAGGGATTGTTTGTTAATTCACAGAAAAGCTTTATTTGTTTGAAAGGTGCCCTTTGATAGTACAATGTCCATCCTGTGGTAACAGCGGTGAATTTAAAAAAAAATTACCGGCCAGGCTCAGGTGCAATAAATGTAATTATTCTTTTCAGGTCAAGCCTGCTTCATCTACTCAGATCAATACTGAAAGGGTCTGGAAGGTAAAAGGTGAAAAGGGGCCTGCTGTTAGTTTAAGGGTTCTCAAGTTCAGGGTTAAGGCGAAGTCTCTGTCTAGGGAGAGTGAGATATCCAATGAGGGGAAGGACTGGATAAAGGTCTCTTCTCATCCAGACTTGAAGGATATGCTGACTAATTCGAATGAATCTCCCCGTCCAGATACGGATAGGGCAACTGTTTCAACCGAGAACAGTGACAGAAAAAAAGAGCCCGGCAGGAATCATCAATTACCTCTACAAACCGAAAATATCTTCATTTGGCATAAAAGATGGAAGTGGCCGGCAAGTTTTGGACTTGCCTCCTTTGCCCTTGTGGCGGCCTTTGTTTTTTTTATCCCCCTTTCAAATAATGTTGAAAAGCTCGATTCTGACAGCCGGAAACTCAAAAGTGAAAATGTCCGGCTAAGAGGGGTGCTTACTCAGGCGGATAAGAAGATAGGAGAACTTGAAGAGAAACTTCTATCGATAAGTTCGGAGTTTGATAGAGTAAAAAGCTCCAGTGAGGAATTCAAAAAGACAAAAAATATCCTGGAAGACATTAAAAAGAGCATTGACTCTCACAAACTCTATCTTGTTGTCAGTCTGGCTGAAAATAAAGTTTATGTAAAGATTGGCACCAAAACACTAAAGAGTTATGTGGCCTCCACGGGCAAAGGGGAAAAGGTCTTAAAAGGTAATGGGAAATCTTATAATTTTCTGACACCTCGTGGTAAGCGGATTGTTAACGCGCGGGAAAAAAATCCTGTATGGTATAAACCGAACTGGGCCTGGCTGGAACAGGGCATTGAATTGCCAGCCAACCTATCTATAGAAGAAAGGGCCGTTAAAGGTGAACTGGGTAAATACAGGTTGAAGCTGGGTGGAGGTTATTCGATTCACGGAACGAGGGATGGTATTGTTAATGGAAAGAAGGAGACCCACGGCTGCATTCGCATGGGCAGGCAGGATATTAAGGACCTCTTTGCCATGGTTAAAAGGGGAACGGAAGTTTACATCTATTAGAATCTCACAGGGGCATATCCATGGCGATTAGTGGTAATCCACTCAAAATGGCAACAGACATTGCCGAAGGGTATTTAAACTTTACTATGGCAACGCTGAAAAAGTACACAGCCAATGATCTTAAAACGATTCAGACAAATATAAATATCGTGATCCGGCAGCTGAGGCAGGAAAAGATTCCCCTGGAAGACATTATAGCATTAAAAAAGAGAAACATGAAACTGCAACGGGCCAACCAGGCCCTTTCAGTCATTAGGACCTATTGTAAAAAGAAACGAATTCCCATTTAACAATCGGGAAAATATCAGTCAATAAAAAAGGCCGGGATTTATCCCGGCCTTTTTATTTATATTTGTTAGCAGATTATAGCGTTTTCAGATACTCAATGACTGATGTGATTTGATCATCCTCTAACTTGAGATTCGGCATTTTTGCTTTTTTGTTAACCGCCTTTGGATCTTTCAGATATGCTGTCAAGCCAGCATCATCCAGCGTGCCTGCTATGGCACTTTCTCTTCCAAAAACACCTTTAAGCCCTGGTCCCATTTTTTTCTTGGCCGTTGTTGTGTGGCATCCCTTGCATTTTTTCTTAAAAACCTTTTCGCCATCTCCTGCAAAAGAAATACCTGCACCAACTGTTAGAAGTGCAATTGTTGCTACTAATGATATAATCTTTTTCATGCACCCACCTCCTCTTTAACGTTTAATGAATGAATGGATAATTATTTGTCGTAAACAGCTCCTTAATAAGTTTGATGCAGTAAAGCTTTATTAGTTCCATTTTTTTAGTTTATAAATTTATTCCCTTTCCAATACTTTTTTTAAATATTCCCCTGTATATGATCGACTGGATTGTGAGACCTCTTCAGGCATGCCCTGGGCAATGACCTCTCCCCCCTTGTCGCCCCCTTCCGGGCCAAGGTCTATAATATGATCGGCTGTTTTAATGACGTCCAAATTGTGTTCTATAATAATGATAGTATTGCCGGCATCAGCAAGTTTGTCAATGACGTCAAGCAGTTTCTGAATGTCGGCAAAATGCAGCCCTGTTGTCGGTTCATCAAGAATGTAGAGTGTTTTCCCGGTGCTCCTTTTGGATAGTTCCCTGGCGAGTTTAATCCTCTGTGCTTCTCCTCCTGATAAGGTCGTGGCTGCCTGCCCCAGCTGAATGTAGCCAAGACCCACTTCATTGAGGGTCTCAAGCTTGCTGCGAATGGCGGGAATGTTCCTGAAAAAACCGAGTGACTCGTTGGAAGTCATCTCCAGAACGTCGGAGATGCTCTTGGCCTTGTATTTTACTTCCAGAGTTTCCCTGTTATAGCGGTGACCCCTGCAGACCTCGCACTGGACGTAAACGTCTGGAAGGAAGTGCATCTCTATTTTTATAATTCCATCGCCTGCACAAGCCTCACATCTGCCACCTTTCACATTAAAGGAGAAACGGCCCGGGCGATAGCCTCTTGCTTTTGCCTCTGGCAGTTGGGCATAAAGCTCCCTGATGGGCGTAAAAAGACCACTATAGGTGGCCGGATTGGAGCGGGGTGTCCGCCCGATGGGAGACTGATCAATGTCGATTACCTTGTCAATATGATCCAGACCGTCAATGCTCTCGAAAGGTTCTGATTTTTCTTTGGAACGGTATATTTTTTGGGCCAGGCTTTTATAAAGGGTGTCAATAACAAGGGTCGATTTTCCTGAGCCTGACACGCCGGTAACACATGTGATTTTTCCCAGTGGAAATGAAACGGTAACATTCTTAAGGTTGTTTCCTGTGGCGCCATGAATGGTAATAGCCTTTTTCGACCCCTTCCTTCTTTTTTCAGGAACAGGTATGGTGAGGGCACGGGACAGGTATTTGCCGGTGAGAGACTTTTCTGATTCCAAAATATTGGCAGGCGTTCCTTCAGCTACAATCTCTCCCCCGTGCACACCGGCGCCGGGCCCCATATCGATGACATAATCGGCCTCAAGTATGGTTTCTTCATCATGTTCAACCACTAGAACGGTATTACCCAGGTTTCTTAGTCGCTTGAGGGTGTGGATGAGACGGGAGTTGTCTCGCTGATGCAGTCCGATAGAGGGTTCGTCCAGTATGTATAGAACTCCCACAAGGGAGGACCCGATCTGGGTGGCAAGGCGGATTCTCTGACCTTCGCCTCCCGATAGTGTGCCCGCTCTTCTGTTAAGGTTGAGATAGTCCAGGCCGACATTAATAAGAAAATGCAGGCGTTCGCTGATCTCCTTTAAAATCCGTCTACCGATCTCCTGCTCTTTTTCAGAAAGGGTGAGATCTTCAAAAAACTCCCTGGCCTCTGTGATAGAGAAGCAGGCAACATCGTAGATTGACTTCCCCTCAACGGTAATGCTCAGGCTTTCCTTCTTCAGCCTTGATCCTTTGCAGGAAGGACAGGGCTGGATATTCATAAATCGCTCTATGTCTTCTCTAAACCGGTCAGAATCAGATTCCAGATAACGTCTGGAGAGGTTCTCTATGATCCCTTCAAAGGGGCGCTTATAAAATATCCTGCGGTCATCCTTGTCATAATAGAAATCTACCTCCTCTTTCCCTGAGCCGTGAATGAGAATCTCCTTTACTTTTTCTGTAAGGTCTTTATAGGGGACGTAGATGTCAAAATTATAATGACTGGACAGGGCATCCAATATCTGATGATAATAGATGGAGCTTTTTTTCTCCCAGGGAACAATGGCTCCTTCCCTGATAGAAAGATCCTCATTGGGGACAATAAGTGCCGGGTCAAAAAAACTCTTTGTTCCAAGTCCATCACAGCCGGAACAGGCGCCATGAGGATTGTTGAAGGAAAACATGCGAGGCGTTATTTCCGGATAGCTGATTCCACAGTTGATGCAGGCAAATTTTTCGCTGAAAAGCAGCGTTTCTCCATCAATCTCCTCGACAAGGGCCAACCCTTCGCCCAGCTTTAAAGCTGTCTCCAGTGAGTCGGCCAGTCGAGTGGCAATATCGCCCTTGATAATGAGCCTGTCTACAATGATCTCAATGTTATGTTTTTTATTTTTATCCAGAACGATTTCGTCGGCAAGATCCCTGATCTCCCCATCAACCCTGACCCTGACAAACCCTGACTTTCTATAGTCATCGAATTCTTTACGGTATTCTCCCTTTCTCCCCCTCACCACCGGTGCAAGAACCATGGTTTTTGTCCCTTCCGGAAGTTTCACAACCTGATCCACCATTTGCGAGACCGTCTGGGAGACGATTTCCTCCCCACACTTGTAACAGTGCGGGTGACCCACTCTGGCAAAGAGGAGCCTTAGATAGTCATAAATCTCTGTGATGGTGCCTACGGTAGAACGGGGATTTTTGGAAGTTGTTTTCTGTTCTATGGAGATGGCAGGTGAAAGACCTTCTATAGAATCGACATCAGGTTTCTCCATTTGTTCGAGAAACTGTCTTGCATAGGCAGACAACGATTCCACATAACGTCTTTGCCCCTCTGCATAAATAGTATCGAAAGCGAGGGATGATTTTCCTGACCCGGACAAACCGGTAATAACAACAAGTTTGTCCCTGGGAATGGTGAGGTCTATATTTTTTAGATTGTGCTCTCTGGCACCTTTGATATCAATGCTTTTACTACTCAATTTAACCTCTTTTGGCAACGGCAAATAGATTAGATTAACAGAATTAAAGGACAAAAGTAAAGAGGTGTGTCATGACTGGACGGTATTAAAAATGGGGTGTGAGAACACAAAACGGCAATATATGTCGCCTCGACAGCAATATATGTCGCATAGAGAATTTTTTGTGCTATAATGGCGTTTTTTTAGGGTGCCTTGGCTATCAATTGATGCTCCCCCTTGTTACGCAGGCGCCTAAAATTTCATTATTTTCAGGAGTTTTGCCACTTTGTCTAAGAAAATTCTCTGCATAGAAGATTCAATAACAACTCAAAAAATTATTCTCCATACCTTAAGCCAGGCGGGTTATTTTGTCGATTTGGCAAATAACGGTGTGGAAGGGATTGAGGAGCTGGCTAAAGACAGTTACGATCTCCTTCTTCTTGACCTGATTATGCCGAAGATGAACGGTTTCCATGTCCTGAGAGAGATAAGCAGAGTTGCGCAGTTTTCCAATATCCCTGTTATCGTGATTTCATCCGATAAAAGGCAGCAGTGCATAGATGAGGTGATGAGGTTGGGCGCAAGAAAATTCATATGTAAACCCTTTAAGGCGGAAGAGCTTCTTGAAGCCGTTTCAGAAGTGCTAAAGAATAAATTATGTCCGGATAATGGCATGACGGCGTGATGAAAGATCTATCGCTTCCTCCTTTAATTCTTCCCCTTCCATAGCGGTTCTGTTAGCAGCAAGCTA
Organism: Pseudomonadota bacterium; assembly: GCA_015222555.1. Classification (GTDB taxonomy): domain Bacteria; phylum Desulfobacterota; class JADFVX01; order JADFVX01; family JADFVX01; genus JADFVM01. Next base: position 412 of record JADFVM010000270.1, on the reverse strand, counting down.
ATTATGTAATATATTCAGCCATAATAGAGACATTTTTTCTTAACGCTTTATCAATAATAGAGGGGAAAAATTTATTAAGAAAAACGAAAAATCTTTCAGGCCTGCCGATATAGACTTCCTTTGCACCGCTTAAAACAGCACCTAAAATAACCCTTGCCACCTTTTCAGGCGGGTCCATATTCATCCCCGTTTTTTTCGCCATCTCCAGAAACTCAGTTGACTGTGATGTTATTGTCCCCCGTGGCGCAACATAAGTCACACCTACACCCGTCCCCAGTGTTTCTCTTCGAAGTGCTTCTGAGAAGCCTCTGATGGCGTATTTGCTAGCCGAGTAAATACCAAAATAGGGAAAGGAAAGCGATCCGAAGATGGAGCCGATGTTGACAATCTGTCCACTTTTTCTTGACAGCAT
>JADFVM010000269.1 GCA_015222555.1 Pseudomonadota bacterium | reverse complement strand
TCCAGTGATGCCCCGTGGGATTCAATCCATAAAACTCGCAATCCAGCATATGAGAAAGCCAGGTTATCGGATGCCAATTAGCTAAATAAAAAGTAGTGAAAGCCCAGATAGTTCCTTCAACCGATATGCCAGCTTGAACCTGATGGTTTTCAGTTACATATAGTTCATCATCGTAGCCAACAAAATCAAATTTTTTAACCTGCCAGTAAACAGCAAGTGTGGCTATGACGAGAAACAGACAGATCAATATATCAAGGCGTATTTGCAAGAACCTATTTTTAATGGTTTTATTATCGTCCATGTAGACAATTTTATAAATAGAAATTTATCTTTGTTATGTTACTTTCGTAATCGAAAGCTTCTACCCATTTTTTTTATCCACAAGCTGCCTGTAGGAAAGGCCGTTTTTGTATAGCTTCAATCGCTTCCTCAGCCCAGAGGCAAGTTCTTCCATGCCGTATGCATCGGCAAGTACCAAGGCTTTCTTTGCGGTCGATACTGCCGCTTCAAACCTGCCGGCTTCTGCGTAAGCGGCTGCCAGCGTGTCCAGGGACAATGGCTGTCGATCTCCTGCAATCCTAAGCAGTTTTTCGGCAAGGGCTACAGCCTCTCTGTTGTTGCGGAAGTTCTTGTTTTCAGCAGTAGCCAGAATCCATGCAAGATTATACAGGGCTTGAGGCATCCCCGGGTTGATGGCAAGTGCTTTTCGAAAGCTAAAAATTGCGTCTTCAATATTTCCCAGGCTGGCTTGTACCTTGCCAAGGTTGTAATGTGCCCCTGCGTAACCGGGATTTTTTTCAAGAACCTTGTTATACTGCTCGATCGCCTTTTTTACCTTTCCCTGGCGCGCAAAGGCTGAACCAAGACTATTTCTTGCTGCCACATAGTTTGGATCGATACTGAGGGCGGAGTTGAAATGAATAATCGCTTCTTCAAGATGCCCCTGTGCAGCCAGAGCCACTCCCAGCCCGTAATGAGGACGGGACTTACGTGGCGATTTGGCCACCGTATCTCTGCGGAGTGAAATATCGTTTTGCCAGACCTTGTTTCTGTTGTAAGTCCAGAAGGCTCCCAAGGCTACGGCAAAGCACAGGATTCCAACTCCCAGCCATCTGAGTTTTATGTGACGATCGATCAACATAACAACTATCAAGGCCAACATCATGGAGGGCAGATAGGTTCGGTGCTCAAAAATTATTTCCAGGGCAATTATCGAGGACTCAACGACCAGATTGCCCATGAACCACAGAATGCAGAAGCTGATCAACCGATCTTTTTTTGCCAGATAAAGGGCCAGACCGAATAGCCCGAGAATACTGGCGATGGAAAAGAATGTGCTTAAGGGATGGAACAGCGACAAAGAAATGGAAAAATCGTGATCCAGATTCAGCCTGGACGGATGGGGAAACATCAGCAGACTGATGTAATAGATCACAACACGAAATTCAGTAAGCAGTCTCTGGGAAAGTGTAAATTCACGCCCACCGTATTCTGACAAAATACGCTGCAGCGGATGAGCTCCGGTATACCAGAACACAACCAGAACAAGAAAGATCAGCGTACCTGCAAGAGGGAGAGAACGACGCTTTAGCCAGGAAAGGCTTAAGTCTTGGAAAAAATACCATTCATATAAAATAATGAAAAGGGGAAGCGTCACTGAGATTTCCTTCGATCCCAAGGCCAGAAACCCTGAAAGAGCGCAGCCGGCAAAGAGAATAATTCGATATCTGCGATTTTTGGCTACCCGTGCCCGGGCATATAGCAATAAGGCCAGCATATAAAACAGAGTCGCCATGCTGTTCATTCTCTGGACAATATATGTCACGGACTGAGTCTGTATGGGATGGACAAGCCATACAAGCGCCGTAAAAAATGGAATTCGTGAAGCGTTCAGATAAGAACCGTTTGCAGCGGTCGGCTTAGAGGCGTTGTCTGTTACTTTCTCCGGCTGTTTCCTTGGCTCAGGCCTGCGAAGAGATCGAAATTCCGGGTCAGCAAAGCTAAGCGTGTTTTTCACCAATAAATAGAGGAGAATTCCGTTGGTAATATGGATCAGGATATTGACCAGGTGATAACCGAAAACTTTGTACCCGTGAAAATAATAGTTTAAGGCAAAGCTGAGATTAGCGACTGGACGAGTCGCAATAATACTTCTGCTGGCTGCCCGCAGGTTTGATCTGTCAAGACGATTGATGCGAATGTAAGGATTGTTCTCGATATTATCTTTGTCATCAAAGACAAACGGGCTTCCAAGTGTATTTGAATATACTGTGAAAACCAGAATCGCCAGAAAGGATAACAGCAAAAGTTCCCGGTGCTGGAAGAAATCTTTTTCAGAGTTGCCTGTTGAGTCTTTCCTGTCCGTCTGTCGAATCATCGTTGGGTTCTTGTTAGCCATTTTAATCATTTTGCTCGGAACTTACGCCTGATCCTTCAGGGCGCTGATAAGACACTTCGTAAAATTTCAAATTTCTTCTGGCGGCCTCAAAATCCGGATCAATCTGAATCGCCTTTAAAAAGAATTTGCTTGCTTTTTCGAATTTACCCTGTCGTGCCAGCACAATGCCAACGTGATTGTAAACTTTAGCAAAATCGGGTTTAATCCGGATTGCCTTTGCAAACTGTTCCAAAGCCTCTTCCGTCTTTCCCTGCCTTATATACAGGGCGCCGAGATTATAATAGAAAACTGCATTTTCAGGCTCTATATCAAGCGCCTTTTTGTAGTACTTCTCTGCCTCCCCGAATTTTTTTTATCAGCCAGCACGTTTGCGAGGTTATTAAATGCATCAACATGCAACGGGTTTATTCCCACGGATTTTCTGTAATGGGGAATTGCATGATCGCGCCTGCCCACAGCCTCCAGTGCGACCCCCAGATTATAATGCGCCAGATCGTTTCTGTCGTTTACACGGATTGCATTCCTATAGAGGCTTACATTATTCTGCCAGAAGCCGACCTGTATGGCGGTACGAACTCCGAGGGCTGAAAATATAATTACCGCCAATGCGGCCGCAAGTGCTTTGCCGTGCTTCCACCTTCCCATAAGATCCGTAATTCCCCAGATCGCGATGATAAACAGTCCTATCAGGGGTATATACGTGTACCGGTCGGCCATAGCCTGCGTCCCAACCTGAACAAGGCCAACTACTGGAACCAATGTCCCGAGATACCAGAACCAGCCAACTGCTACATATGGATACCTTTTTGAAATTACGACCGCCAAAACGGTTATCCCAATCAGCAGCGAAGCTGCACCTGCTACCTGCCATAAGAGCAGGGTGTTTCCCGGATGGGGATAAAAGATACTGAGATGACTGGGCCAGACTGTTTTTACAATATAAGTTACATATGCAATAAGGGCATTGTAAATACGAAAATGGAAAGGAAAATATTCCAGTGTCTGGACTGCGCCCTTGCTGTGTTGAGCTGTTATCGTGGTCATGCTCATGAAAATGGCCAGAATGAACAGAGGAATTTTCTCCCTTATCAGGGAAAACAGGTTTCTCCTCGAAAAGACGGCAGCAGCCCCGGTTCTGGGTGCGCCGTGATTCTCACCTGCAAATCGCTTGAGGGGCCAAAAGTCGAGCAGGAGCAGCACGAACGGAAATGTCACAAGCATCGGTTTGGTCATGAGTCCAAACCCCAAAAACAGAATACACAGCAGATAGCTCACCTGTCGCTTCTCTTGAGCATACCTGACGTAAGCGGCAATAGATATCAAGCCGAAAAAGGTGCTCAAAAGGTCCTTGCGCTCTGAAATCCATGCCACGGATTCCACATGGAGCGGATGGAGTGCGAACAGGGCAGCCACTAAGGCGCTTTCCCAGACCCCGCCGGTCATTCTACAGAAAACATAAAAAAGTAGCATGGAATTTGTAATGTGAAACAGCAAGCTGGTCAAGTGGTGCCCTCGTGGATTCAGTCCGAACATCTGGCAGTCGAGCATGTGGGACAGCCAAGTCAGAGGATGCCAGTTGGCCGCTTCAAAGGTTGTAAAGGCCCAGATGATCCCTTCCCGTGTCAGGCCTGCCTGGACGTTTCGATTTTCGGAAACATATACCGTGTCATCAATATTCACGAAATCAGCGTACTGGACCCGCCAGTAACAGGATAGAATCCCAACAACCAGAAACAGACAAATAATAAGCTCAATTCGCCTTTTCTGTGAAAAAGAAGTCATTACACTGCCCACCTATCCTTGACAGTCTCGTAAAAAGTCAAAATTTGGAATTACTACCACAACTTATTGATATAGTAAAAGTAGTAAAAATACTATATATTGTGGTCACTAAAATTTCGCCAGACTTTTTACGAAACCATCATCCTTCAATGCTCTATTGAGATTTTCCGGAGTTTGGAATTGTTTGTGACCTTTATGGAAGAACTTCATAAAAGGCTTTTACCATATTTAATCACAAATTTACACTCTGTTTTCCATTGCGGGAAGATACGTCTGCTGCATATGAAGCGAAAAAAAGGGGGCTTGAAAGCCCCCTTTTTTATTATAATTACAGTGCAATTAAAGATTGCTACGGCGTAATGTCACCATCGGGAGCCACCGTATATGTCGTAGTTGACGAGCTGTGCTTGAAGGTAAGAGTACTGGGGGTCGTGATCGTTCCGGAACCGTCGTCACGGATACTTCCTCCGCATTCCAAATCAGGGCCAAGATTGTATAGACCACCCAATACGCCGTCAGCAGCGGCAATAGTGCCGGTATTTCCGTCAGCAAAATAAGCCATTGCCTGATTGTAAAAATTCTTTGCTGCTGATTGCGCTGCCGAATCCTGTCCCCTTGTACGATAGGACAGGAAATTCGGGATGGCGATGGCTGCCAGGATGCCGATGATCGCGATAACGATCATCAGCTCGAT
>JADFVM010000034.1 GCA_015222555.1 Pseudomonadota bacterium | reverse complement strand
TAAAAAGTCGAATTCAAGGCAAAAATTGCAGCGAATAGCATGTCTATTTGCAAAGTTTTTAACGCAGAAGTTGGCTTTTTAAACCGCTTAGATGCCGTCCATGAATTATTAGAGGTACCCTAAAGGATACATCCCCTTAAAACTACATTGACCTACCCATAAATCTCGGATGAGGAATAAAGACGCTTTTACTCATTACAGGGTTTTAATTACAATTGTGTCGCCAGTCAAAAGACATAAAAAAAACCCTCCGGAAAAATATCCCGGAGGGTAATGAAATATGCGAGAATTAACCCGCTATAAACTGACTAAAACTGACCTTACAATTAATGACCTTCTTTTTCTGCCAGGGCCTTGTCGACAGAAGAAAGGTGATACTCCTCTGAAAAGGAACCTTCCGGCTCTCTCATGAACAGGAGACAGAACAGGAAACTGAAGAATGCACCGGCCCCGATGTAGAAGAAGAACTGGCTGCTAGTAACCATAGTCAGTAATGTGAGATAAAAAACAGCGCCCACGTTACCATAGGCACCCGCCATACCGGAGATCTGACCGGTTAAGCGTCTCTTAACGGAAGGGATAACGGCAAAGGTCGCTCCCTCGGCGCCCTGAACAAACATTGAACAGACGATCGTCAGCACCACGGCAAGGACAAGAGGCCAGGAGCCTGTGATGAATCCCATGGAGCTGAAGCCAAGCGAAATTCCACCCATGTAGATGAGCATAACCAGTTTTCGGCTGCTCAACTTGTCGGAAAGGACACCACCCAAGGGCCTGGCAACGAGGTTAACAAAGGCAAAGGCGGAAGCGATGAGACCGGCCGCTGTCGGCGTTAATGTAAATGTCTTTTCAAAAAACAAGGGCAGCATGGACACAACAGCAAGTTCGGCGCCGAAGTTACAGAAGTAAGTGGTATTAAGTGATGCCACCTGGTTGAAATTGTATTTGTCATCCTCAGGCACACCCGCCTTCAGGATGGGAAGGTTTACTATTAAGATCTGAATGATCTGATAAACAACAACCGCCCAGACCACGCCATGGGCGGCAATAAGACCACCGCCCGAAAGAAAGCCAAGCTTCCCCAGTTTCCACACCAGGACTGAAAGGATACCAAAGAGAGGGATGGTAAAGAGAATGAGCTTAAACATATCAAAATAGGTGCTCACCTCCATGGCGGATACCTTTTTCGGCTTGGCATGCTTTGTTCCGGCAGGACCGTCTGTGATGGCAAACCAGTAGAACACACCGTAGATCGCCATAATTACACCCGATGTCGCCATGGCATAACGCCAGCCGTTACTTCCACCGAAAACATTTAAAGCAATAGTCGGGATTGTGATAGCTGCGGCAGCAGAACCGAAGTTACCCCATCCGGCATAGAAACCTTCCGCGAAACCGATATCCTTGGGCTTGAACCAGAGAGCCGTCATATGGATACCAACAACAAAACCGGCGCCCACAATACTGAGCAGCAAACGGGAGATGAGAAGCTGTGTTGTGCTGTTCCCGAAGGCAAAGGCGAAGGTCGGCAGAGCCATGATAACCATAAGGATAGAAAACACCCGTCTCGGGCCGAACTTGTCAAGTAGCATACCGACGACAATTCGTCCCGGAATAGTCAGGGCCACGTTACTTATCATAAAAAGCTTAATATGCTTTGGTGTTAAAAAATCCAGTTCTTTAAGCATGGTAGAGGCAAGGGGCGCCATATTAAACCAGACATAAAAGGTGATAAAAAATGCAATCCATGTCAGATGTAAGGCTCTGATCTCAGGATTCCGGTACTTAAAGAGACTTCCTAGATTCATATGAATTTTCCTCCTTAATTCTTCTTAACTTCAATTATTTTATTATTCACAGCGTAGTCAATCAGAGGTTTTCCGGGCCAAAAATAAGCAGGTGACATGCGGCGTCGCGCACCAGATGGCCACTCATACTCGCGATAAAATGTCTAGTTAATGCACTTTTCTTCTGCCGTGTTACAACAACGATATCAGGATTTTTCTTGTTAATTGCATCCATAACCATCTTTTTTGGACGACCGACTGCCAGTATGGCGTCAACTTCCAGACCATGTTTAGATACGTTTTCAGCTGCCTTGCGTAAAACATCATGGGCCTGATGTTCTACTTCTTCAGTAATCTCTTCATTCTCAAGGCTTGCATCCTGTGGTTCTTCTGCTACAGTTAATAAAATAATGTCAGGGTTTACTGCCTTAAAGAGCTCAATCGTTTTTTCTATTGCTTTGTCTCCAAGTTCAGATCCATCGTAACAAATCATTACTTTCATGGTTTTTATGCACCTCCATCTGCTTTTATTGCATTACAATTGCCTTAACAGAAACCTGCTGATTTTACCGTTATTATCATATAAGTACGCAACAATCCTGTCCATACCTCAAAAGAGATAAATTATCACTTATTAAGGCCTATCAAAATCCATACATGTAGCCCTAGCGTCAACAAAAAATTACCACTTAAGGACTAGGCAATACTGACTAGGTACAAAAATTTCTCAAGCCCAATTATTAAGATGACTTTCTTTAAAAATACTAAAATGTCGAAAAGTGGATATTTCCCGATGGGAACTAAGATCAGAAAAAAGGGATAGGAGAATATTTGAGCTGAAGCAATTAGCAGCGCAGTGTCTCTGACAGTTCCAGCTTGAAGGGATAAGTATTACGAGATTGTCTTTCTCGGTGAGATAAGGTCCTGCTCTACGGCAAAGACAGCGGCCTGTACCCGGCTGTTCAGGTTGAGCTTCTTTAAAATATTCTGAACATGGATCTTTACAGTGCTTTCAGCGATATTTAGATAGTTTGCAATTTCCTTGTTGCTTTCACCCTGACTAATATGCTTGAGAATTTCCATTTCACGCTTACTGAGAAGGTCTTTTGGCGTCGCTTTACTCTTCTTCCTGGTCTCTGAAGACATGGCTCTGAATTCAGCAAATATTCTGTCTGTCAACGCAGCGGAAACCGTTGCCTCCCCGCGTGCAACCTGCTGAACAGAACTGATAAGACGGTCTGATTCTACATTTTTCAGAAGGTAACCCATAGCGCCCGCCCTGACGGCATTAAAAAGATCTTCATCATCATCAGAAACGGTTAGCATCAATACTCTTGCCTGAGGGCTCACTTCCAGGATTTTACTCATGGCCGTAATGCCTGACATGTCAGGCATATTAAGATCCATGAGGACAACCTTAGGTTTGAGCTCCAGGGCTTTTTGAATCCCCTCCTTACCGCTACCCGCCTCACCAATGACCTCAATACACTCCTGCCTGCTGAATAGGGCCTTCAGGCCTTCCCTGAAAAGGGTATGGTCATCAATTAACAGAACAGTTATTTTTTCATTTTCCATAAATCTTCCCTATACGTCCCTTTCAGTTCAGTTATCATGATATTATGGACAGTGTATAATTGCAAGACAGAAAACCGCTTATGCCATTGTAAGTCTAACACGTGTTCCCAGGCCGGAATTACTTTCAATTGCCAGGACGCCACCCAGACGGATAGCTCGTTCCTGCATAATATCTATGCCAACGTGAGAGGAGCCCTTGCCTTTCACCTCTTCAATATCAAAGCCCTGGCCATTATCTTCTATCGTTACATCAAAAGTGCCATTACATTTTACGGAAACCCTCACTCGAGTTGCATCGGCATACTTACGAGCATTGGCCAGTGCCTCCTGCACAATATGAAAGATGTGGACCTCCTCACCAGGAGACAGGGCGGGTAGATTCTCCTCCACATCAAATTCCGTATTAATACCTGTTTCATTTCTAAACTTTTCCAAAAATTTCTTAAGGGTCGCTTCAAGCCCTTCAGATTCAATCTTTGTTCTGAAATGAACTAACAACTCTCTTACGTCCTGATTGCACTCTTCAATACCTTTTCTGATCTGTGCCAGATCTTCTAGAGACTGATCTATATTTTTTGCCTTCAGTGATTCATCCAGCAGCTTACCCTGAATTTTCAAATAGGCCAGAGACTGGGCAATACTGTCATGAAGTTCACTGGCAAGCATGTTTCTCTCCTCAATAATCGCAAGTCTTTTTGTCTTGGCATTCAAGTTAAAATACTCTATAGCCGCCGCCAGGTGATTATTTAAACTTTCAATAAGTCTTTTCTCCGATGCCGTATACTTCCGAACTTCGGTGTGAAAAAGATTGAGAACACCTAAATCTTTAATCTTGAAATTAATCGGTATTTCCGTCACCGACTTAAATCGGCACTCGCTACATCCCTCAAGAGCCATTACTTCTCCCCTTAAGGTCACGTTCCAGGCATCCGCCTCATATTCTTTCGATAAAGTTCTGCAAAGGTACTCTCCAGAAAGGGCATTTTTCTTAAAGTTGGCTTGCAGACCTGCGCTGGCAGCGAGACGAAGGAAACCATCTTCCTCAAAAAGCCTGATAGTCCCGGCCGATATATTCAGGTGACCCAGCAGCTTTTCAAGATAAATCTGCAAAATTTCCTCAAGCGGTAGCGATTTTCTTAAAGACGCAACCATATCGTAAAGGATAGACAGCTCACTATTACGCTTCTCAAGTGCATATGTCTTTTCTTCTACCTTACCCTCCAGACCGAGGTAAAACTCTTCCAGTTTGTCTGCCATGAAGTTAAAACCTTCCGCAACATCTCTCATTTCATCATTGGCCAAAACGGTTACTCTCTTCGAAAAATCACCGGCAGTCATCGCTTTTATCCCACCCATTAAAGCATTTACGGATCTCATGAGATGCAAGAAAATATTATCGATTGCAATTAGAGAAACACCAATAGTCACCAACAAGAAGAGATATTGCAGCGCCGTGAAGAGGCTCACCTTCCTGTCGAAGGAACCTTCCAGCAGCGTTACAAAATTATCTACTTCATTAACAAAGACAGGGATTTTCTCCTTCAGAATAAGGGCCCTCGTGTTGTTACGATACCTCCCTTCCTCAACCAGTATATTCATAATCCGCGGTCTAATTTCACCGATCCAATCAGCGCTCACCTTTTCTATCTGTTTCTTTAATTCAGGCTCATAAACGCCGGGCCAGCTCAGCAGATATTTAAAGGATGGATGCAATTCTATTAAAAAAACGATAATCACGGGTTCTTCATATTTATTCCTACCTCCTACTTCATCACCTTCACGAAGATATGCCAGGACATCATCAAATCGCGTAACTTCTGCCTGGATTAGCGCCTTTACTTTATGTCGCGACTTTTCATCTGCCTGTAACCATTCATTCACGAGAAATAAAAGCTTATAGCTTCTCATTCTTTCGCTTCCCGCATAATTGATTGACTTTGCGTCTCCCTCAAGGTT
>JADFVM010000268.1 GCA_015222555.1 Pseudomonadota bacterium | reverse complement strand
GCCTTTGAAGTGCCGGAATCCATGGTCCAAAAGCAGGTAGAATATAAAAATGAAGAAATAAAAAAGCAGATGATATCTTATGGTTTGAAACCAGAAGAGCTCGAAAGCAATCTAAATGAAATAAAGCCCAAGATTTATGCCGATGCAAAACATCAGGTCAAAACAGGACTTCTCCTGGATGCCATCGCCACGAAGGAGGATCTTAAAATCAGTAAAGAAGAAATAGAAGATTATTACGGTACAATGGCAGAAAGTTCTGGCAGAGATATTAAAGAGGTGAAGAGTTATTTTGTTGATAAGAAAGAGTATCTGGCAAGTAATCTGCTGGACAACAAAATACTTGATTTTCTTATGAGTCAAGCTAAAATAGAAGAAAAGTAAAAGTGGAGCGAACATGACTTTAGTACCTATGGTAGTAGAACAGACCAGTCGGGGTGAACGTGCCTACGACATCTATTCCAGGCTTTTAAAAGACAGGATTATATTTGTAGGGACGAGTATAGATGATAATGTAGCAAACCTTGTCGTTGCTCAATTATTATTCCTGGAATCGGAGGACCCTGAAAAGGATATTTACCTCTATATAAATTCACCGGGTGGTGTGGTCACGGCAGGCCTTGCCATCTATGATACCATGCAATATATTAAGCCTCAGGTGTCAACAGTCTGCATCGGACAGGCTGCATCAATGGGGGCCTTGCTTCTTGCTGCCGGGGAGAGCGGAAAAAGATATTCTCTGCCATATTCCAGAATAATGATCCATCAGCCTTTAGGTGGAGCCCAGGGGCAAGCCACAGATATTGACATCCAGGCAAGAGAGATCCTCCGTATGAGGGAGATGCTGAACGGGATACTGGCGAAACATACAGGTCAGAAAATGAAAAGGATACAGGATGATACTGACAGGGACTTCTTTATGTCAGGTGAACAGGCAAAGGAATACGGCCTTGTCGACAGTGTCATTGAGAAGAATGAGCATATTGGAGAAGTAAAATAACGTTTTCAATGAAAAAGACTATGAAGGGCCAAGGTCTTATAATAACAATACTCTTAATTGTATTGAGTTGAGGAGATAATTATGACATCAACTCTTGTCTGTTCCTTTTGTGGAAAAAAACAGGAAGAAGTAAAAAAACTTATTGCAGGACCGACAGTATATATTTGTGATGAATGCATAGAGTTATGTAACGATATAATTGAGGAGGAATTTGAGAAAGAAGATACGCCCTCCATTCAGTCCGATGTCCCCAGGCCGAAAGAGATTTATGAAGATCTGAAAAGTCATGTCGTCGGCCAGGAACGTGCAAAAAAAATACTCTCAGTTGCCGTCCATAATCACTACAAACGTGTGAATGCAAAAATTGAAATGGGCGACGTAGAAATTCAGAAGAGTAACATTCTTCTTCTTGGCCCGACAGGCTCGGGAAAAACCCTCCTTGCACAAACACTGGCCAAAATTCTCAATGTCCCCTTTACGATTACTGATGCCACGAGTCTGACAGAAGCCGGCTATGTTGGGGAAGATGTTGAGAACATTATTTTAAGCTTGCTCCAGGCTGCCGATTATGATGTTGAAAAGGCATCCCGAGGCATTGTTTACATTGATGAAATTGATAAAATTTCCAGGAAATCGGACAATCCTTCAATTACGAGAGATGTTTCCGGTGAGGGTGTGCAACAGGCCCTTTTGAAGCTCATTGAAGGAACCGTTGCAAGTGTGCCTCCCAAAGGTGGAAGAAAACATCCTCAACAGGAATTTCTGCAGATAGATACAAGTAATATACTTTTTATCTGCGGTGGCGCCTTTTTGGGAATTGAAGAGATAATTGAACGGAGAATCGGTAAAAAAGGTCTTGGTTTCGGGGCAGATATAAAGAAAAGGAATGGTAAGAATCTGGGGAAGCTTCTGACAAAGGTCCTTCCCGAGGACCTCTTGAAGTTTGGTCTCATTCCGGAGTTTATAGGCCGTTTGCCTGTCATTGCCACGTTACACGAGCTGGACGAGAAGGCCTTGGTAGATATCCTGACAAAACCAAAAAATGCCATAATAAAACAATATGCAAAGCTTTTTGAAATGGAGAATGTGGTTCTTAAGTTCACCGATGGTGCACTGACAGCCATCGCCAGAGAAGCGATGAAGAGGAAGTCCGGTGCAAGGGGGTTAAGGGCGGTTCTTGAAAATGTCATGCTGGACCTAATGTATGAAATTCCGTCACAGGAAAATGTTACCGAGGTCGTCATTAATGAAGATGTCATTGTTGAGGGTGGTGAGCCGATAATCGTTTATAGCAAACAGATTGAAAAAGCCAAGGCAGAAGGATAACTATGTTGTTTGATGATGATATAGAGCAAAAGAAATCCTATATGGAAAGGCAAGGCATTCCAACCCTTCCTTTGCGAGATATAGTTGTTTTCCCTCACATGGTTGTTCCTCTTTTCGTGGGAAGAGAACGCTCCATAAAGGCATTGGAACGTTCCATGGCACAGGGTAAAGAAATCATGCTAATCACACAAAAAGATGCGAAGATTAACGACCCTGAAAGAAATGACCTTTTTCCCTTTGGTACGCTGGGTACAATCATCCAGCTTTTAAGGTTACCCGATGGCACTGTAAAGGCTCTTGTTGAGGGCAAAAAAAGAGCCACAATAAGAGATCTGGTGATAGAGGATTATTTTATTTCTTTCGTGGATGAAGTTGATGAGAGGGAAGAGACTGCTCCAGAAGTTGAAATCCTGATGAGGAGCGTCATAACCACATTTGATGAATATGTGAAGCTGAACAAGAGGATTCCGCCGGAGATGCTTGTATCTGTTTCATCAATTGAGAAACCGTCAAGGTTGGCAGACACAATTGCCTCACATCTAAACCTCAAAATTGAAGACAAACAGGAAATCCTGGAGATTATATCCCCTGTAGAAAGGTTAGAAAAGGTCTTTGACCTGATTCAGGCAGAGGTTGAAGTCCTCAGAGTGGAGAAAAAAATCAGGGGCCGGGTTAAGGGGCAGATGGAAAAGTCCCAGAAGGAATATTATTTAAATGAACAGATGAAGGCCATCCAGAAAGAACTCGGAGAAAAAGATGAGTTCAAAAACGAGATAAATGAGCTGGAAGAAAAGGCCAAGAAAAAGAAGATGTCCAAGGAAGCTAATGAAAAGGTTCTCAAGGAGATCCGAAAGTTAAAGATGATGTCTCCCATGTCTGCTGAAGCAACAGTTGTTAGGAACTATGTCGATTGGGCTTTATCCCTGCCCTGGTTTGAAATGACAGACGACAAAGTGGATCTGGATGAAGCAGAAAGAATTCTGGACGAAGATCACTATGCCCTGGAAAAGGTAAAGGAAAGAATTGTTGAGTATCTTGCCGTAAGAAAACTTGCGGGTAAGATGAAAAGTCCCATACTTTGTCTGGTAGGCCCTCCCGGTGTTGGAAAGACTTCACTGGCTAAGTCTATTGCCAGGGCGACGGGCAGGAAGTTCGTAAAACAATCTCTGGGCGGCGTGCGGGATGAAGCAGAAATCAGAGGTCACAGGCGAACTTATATCGGCGCTCTACCAGGAAAAATCATTCAATCTCTTAAAAAAGCGGGTTCAAACAATCCCGTTTTTTTACTCGACGAAATAGATAAGATGAGCACAGATTTCAGAGGCGATCCCTCCTCTGCACTTTTAGAGGTACTTGATCCTGAACAAAATAATGTATTTAATGATCATTTCTTAGACCTCGACTACGATTTGTCAAATGTTATGTTTCTTGCCACGGCAAATAACCACTTCAAAATTCCAGCGCCCTTAAGAGACAGGCTTGAATTAATCATGTTATCCGGATATACAGAGATGGAGAAACTGCAGATCGCTTTCAAGTACTTAATGCCAAAACAGATCGGTCAGCATGGACTTAAGGAGGAAAATGTTAACTTTACTGAAGGGGGCATCCTCAAGATCATCAGAAATTATACCAGAGAAGCAGGTGTCAGAAATCTGGAGCGTGAAATTGCCTCAGTTTGTAGAAAAATAGCCATGCAAGTCGTGAAAGAGGATAAAGAGAGAAACATAAAGATTACCAGCCGTCAAGTGAGCACTTACCTTGGTGTCGAGAAATTTAGATATGGCAAGAAGGAAGAGATGGATTCCATTGGTTTGTGTAACGGTCTTGCTTGGACCGAGACGGGTGGAGAAATGCTTGTCACAGAGGTTACTGTTCTCCCAGGTAAGGGGAATTTTATTACAACGGGAAAATTAGGCGACATAATGAAAGAATCCGCGCAGGCAGCCATGAGTTATGTCAGGTCCAGAGCTGAAAGCCTGGGCTTGGAGAAGAACTTTTACCAAAACGTGGACATCCACATTCACGTTCCTGAAGGTGCCATTCCCAAAGATGGTCCTTCCGCAGGGATAACTATCGCCGTGGCAATTACTTCTGCTTTGACTAAAATGCCTATAAGAGGTGATCTTGCTATGACTGGTGAAATAACGCTTCGCGGACGGGTTCTTCCCATCGGAGGATTAAAAGAAAAACTGCTGGCAGCTCACAGAAACGGGATCAAGACAGTACTTATTCCCATGGATAACAAAAAAGATATTAAGGAAGTGCCTGAAAAAATCATTAAATTACTCAATATTATCTGTGTTGAACATATGGATGAGGTGACAAAGGAGGCAATCATTGTTGACTCTGGTCGCATTGTTCCAAATGTGAGACATGAAAATGAAGTGTCGAGAGTGAATGATGGTGAAGCGGTGATTACGCACTAACATTGATTATAAGGCGGTTTTATAGCAATTTTTTCTTGACAGTGAAATGCTAAGCTGGTAGATTTGGGCACGTTAGTTTTGACTATGAATTTATAAACACATTAAATCGAGGAGGTGTGATTGTGACAAAAAGTGAATTGGTAAGCCAGATTGCTTCTGAGGCCGGGATTTCTAAAGCTGCCGCAGAAAAGGCGCTTAAATCAGTTACTGACGGCGTAACGGGTGCTTTAAAAAAAGGAGATAAGGTTAGCTTGGTTGGTTTCGGAACATTTGATGTTTCCAAAAGAGCTGCTAGAAAAGGAAGAAATCCTCAAACTGGTGCAGAAATTCAGATTAAAGCGTCTAACGTTCCAAGGTTTAAAGCGGGTAAAACCCTTAAAGACGCAGTTAACTAATCCAAAAGAAAAGGCAGATTTTAATCAGGACAGAGGGCGGATAGCTCAGTTGGGAGAGCATCGGCCTTACAAGCCGAGGGTCACAGGTTCGAACCCTGTTCCGCCTACCAGATCCATCGGCCTTCAATGGATATGTAGATTCCTCGAAGAGAACATTTGATTAATTGTTTTAGAAATATTGGGGGCCGTAGTTAAGTTGGTTATAACGCCGGCCTGTCACGCCGGAGGGCGCGGGTTCGAGTCCCGTCGGCCCCGCCATAAATAAAAAAGCCTCCCTGTACAGGGGAGGCTTTTTGCTTTTTTTAAGCTTAGTCTGTCATGATGACCTTTGCTCCAATATCGAAAATACTTGACATCATTTTCATAATCTAGTAGCGTTCAAAACAGGGTTCAATAGCTCTTTAGGATAGAAGGGTCTAAATGCCTTCAAAAAAAAACCTCATTCTCATTTTTACTTTAAATGACTGCAAGTATGCTGTAGAGATAGCCTATTTGATTGAAGTTGTAGAGGATATTAGGATAAGCTCGAACTCGGATCTGGATGAGTGTCTCGGCTTGATACAGTTTCGGGAAAATGCAATACCGCTTTTCAATATAAAGAGCAGGTTGGAACTCGATGATAATGTAAAAAAAGCATATACAGTCGTGGTAATTCGAGCATGCGATGAATTGATTGCAATCCCCATTGACTCAGTTAATGTTGTCGAAGAATTAGCTGATAGTATCCTTGAGTTCCCGGATATCATTTTAAAAAATAAAGGAATAATATCTTACATATATGAATGGAAAGATGAGTTTGTTTATGTATTCAATTTGGATCTTCTGCTCGGTAAAGTAATCTCTGAATTAAAAGCTCAGAGGCAAAGTTGACTGAAAATAAGGGGCAACAGTTTTTAATCTTCTCTCTTTCATCCAAGCTTTATGCCAGTAACCTAAGGGATGTTAAAAGAATTGTTCCGCTTGAAAAGATATTTGAAGTTCCATTGAAAAGAGAAAATTATCTGGGTCTTGTTAAATTTGAAGGAAAAGCAATACCGCTTTTTAACCTTAAAAGCGCAATTAATAAGGGGAATACCGGATATTCACCTGAGGATTTGATCGTAGTCCAATATGTGCGAGGTCAGGATGTGGGCTTTTTAGTTGATAAGGTAGATAAAGTTATGACCCTGGATCCCAACAGTTTTGAAGATTATGAATCTAATATTCCAGGAATATCGAAAAAAATCATTGAGAAAGAGAATGATATAATGTTGATTTACGCAGATGAGATAGCTTGAGAATTATTGGAAGTGGAAAGCAAGTCACATAAACATTATTTACAAAACTCATAACTGGAGGACTTCAATGGCAAAAAAGCTCCTGCTAGCTGACGATAGCATTACAATACAAAAGGTAATAGGCATTACCTTTGCGAATGAGGATTATGAGCTAACAGTTGTTGATAATGGCGTCGATTGCGTTGCCAAAGCAAAAGAAATTAGACCAGATCTGATTCTTGCAGATGTAATCATGCCTGAAAAGGATGGATATCAGGTATGCGAAGAAATCAGAAAAGATGTTGATTTGTCGGGTACTCCCATTATCCTTTTGACTGGAACCTTTGAAAGCTTCGATGAGGCAAGGAGCAAAGAGGTGGGCGCCAGTGATTATATAACAAAACCCTTTGAGTCACAGACCTTGATAGACAAGGTTAAGAATCAGCTTGAAGCGGGTGGAACTCAGGAAGCACCGGCTCCCGAACCTCAGGCTGAGGCAGCTGGGGTCGCCATCGAAGCGCCCACGGAAGAACAACCCGTGGAAGCACCGGCTGTACCAGAGGCAATGGCTGTTGAAGAGGGTGTTGTTGATCTTGATGAAGATGAAATATGGAATGTTTCGGAAGAGGCTACTGCTGTTGACGTTACGGGCGCCGGTGGAGAACCGATTGCTGCGACACAAGTGCCGGAAGAAGCCGTTGCTGAATCTTCAGAGGAAGCTGCAGATGAATGGTCAATCGAAGAATTTGAAGAGGTTTCAACAGAAGCTGAAGAAATCTCTACTGAAGGCGCAATCCCGCCTGTAAGTGAAAGCAAGGCAGAAGAAGCCATATCAGATGAGGACCTCTGGGGTGGCATGGAGTTTGGAGAAATTGAAGAAGCTCCTCAGGCTGAGAGTGAACTCAGTGAAGTTACTGCAGATACAGCTGAGCCTTCGCTTGTAGAAGATGAATTTGCAGAATTTGGTGGTGTAGAAGAGGTGTCACAAGAAGGTGCCCAGGGTCTGGAGGGTGGTGAATTCTCTGAATTTGAGGATATGACAGCAGAAAGCGTGGAAGAAGTTTCTGCGCCCGCTGAAGCGGCACCTCCTGCGGAAGATATCTTTGATGTGAGTGAAGGTCTTGTAGAGGAGCCCACTATCCCGTCTACTCCCGAAGTATCCTTGGAAACGGCGGAAGCCAGTCTCGAACAAGCGGCACCAGTGAGTGAAGAATCGATGGTGGATTTAAGTGCCGTGGCTGCTGCAGAAACAGAGCCCTTGGCAGCACATATTTCACCTGACTCTACTGTAACTGCACCTGTTTCAGAGGTTGTGGAGGCTGCAGAAGCTGTGGAACCTCCTGCTCAAGAAATTCCTCAGGAACAGCTTGAAGCGGTTGTCTCTAAAGTCGCAAAAGAGGTTGTTGAAAAAATCGCCTGGGAGATTGTTCCCGAACTGGCAGAAACTCTCATCATGGAAGAGATTAAGAAACTGAAAGCAAAAATAGGGGGCTGATAGTTGTAACCAGCTTAAAAAATCTAAATATTTTAAAGGGGAGATTATCTTATAGTCTCCCTTTTTTAATTCTAATACTTACAATATAGACAAAATTGGAGAAGCAAGTTAATGACTTTTAAGGAGTTACCTAAATCCTACGAGCCAAAGGAAGTTGAAGAGAAATGGTATCGTTACTGGATAGACGGTGGAAATTTTACTGCAAATGAAGAATCTGATCAGCCGCCCTATTCTATTGTAATCCCTCCGCCAAATGTTACCGGTTCCCTACATATGGGGCATGCACTGAATAATACCCTACAGGACATAATGGCAAGATTTAAAAGAATGCAGGGCTATAATGTCCTATGGCTTCCAGGGACCGACCATGCTGGAATAGCGACTCAAAATGTAGTTGAAAAACAGTTGGCCCTTCAGAATAAGGCCAGAAAAGAGATGGGCAGGGACCTCTTTATTAAACGTGTGTGGGAATGGAAGGAAGAATCTGGTGGCGTCATCGTCAATCAGTTGAAGCGCCTGGGTTCATCCTGTGACTGGAGGCGGGAAAGGTTTACCATGGATGAAGGCTTGTCCATGGCTGTGCGAGAGGTTTTTGTCAGCCTTTATAAAGAAGGCCTAATCTATAAGGGAGATTACATCATCAACTGGTGCCCTCGCTGTCAGACAGCACTTTCAGACCTTGAAGTTGAGCATAAAGAAGAGAAGGGACACCTCTTTCATATAAAATATCCTGTAAAGGGTGAAAATGAAACTCTCGTCGTCGCCACTACGCGGCCGGAAACGATGCTTGGCGATACGGCTGTTGCAGTAAATCCCGATGATGACAGATTTAAACATTTGATAGGTAAAGAAGTTCATCTCCCGCTTACAGGCAGGGTTATACCGATTATCGCAGACAGCCATGTGGATGTGAAATTCGGCACAGGTGCACTGAAGATTACACCGGGACACGATTTTAACGACTTCGAGATCGGCCAACGACATTCTCTCGATGCAATATCGGTGATGGATAAGGAAGGGAGAATTAATGAACTCGGTGGCAGCTATGCCGGAGTGGAGCGTTATGAATGTAGAGATCGTATTGTCGATGATCTTAAAAAAGAGGGGCTATTAGTCAAAATTGAAGATCATGACCACAGCGTGGGACACTGTTACAGATGTCAAACCACTGTGGAGCCGATGATATCAAAACAGTGGTTTGTTAAGGTTCAATCACTTGCAGACGCTGCTATTGATGCCGTAAAAAAGGGTGAAACAAAGATTGTTCCCCAACAATGGGAAAAGACTTATTTCGACTGGATGGAAAACATTAAGGACTGGTGTATTTCCAGACAAATATGGTGGGGGCATAGAATCCCGGCCTGGTATTGTGATTGCGGTGAAATTATTGTTTCAGTTAGTGATCCCGACAGTTGTCCGAAGTGTCAAAACAGTTCACTTAGGCAGGAAGATGATGTCCTCGATACGTGGTTTTCATCGGCGCTCTGGCCTTTTTCGACCATGGGATGGCCAACTCAAACAAAGGAGCTTGACCTTTTCTATCCTACCTCTCTTCTGATAACCGGCTTTGATATACTTTTCTTCTGGGTGGCCAGGATGATGATGATGGGCTTGAAGTTTATGGGGAGCGCCCCCTTTAAAGAGGTTTATATCCACGCCCTTGTTCGAGACTCTGAAGGTAATAAAATGAGTAAATCAAGGGGCAATGTCATTGATCCTCTTGTAATAATGGAAAAGTATGGCACCGATGCCTTCAGATTTTCCCTCGCTGCCTTTGCAGCACAGGGAAGAGACATCAAGCTCGATGAAGCCCGCGTTGATGGATACCGGAATTTTGTGAACAAAATTTGGAATGCATCAAGATTTGCCCTTATGAACCTCGAGGGGTTTGAAGATAAAAAGGTTTTACCCAATAAAGAGGAACTTCCCCTGGCTGACAGATGGGTGCTTTCCCGCTTAAACAGGACGGCCAAAGATGTTTCCTGCGCCCTTGATACATACAAGTTCAATGAGGCGGCTAACATTGTCTATCAATTTGTCTGGCACGAGTTATGTGACTGGTATATTGAGATGATAAAACCTGTCCTTTATGGTGATGGAGACAGCAATGAAAGAAACAATACTCAGGCCGTACTTTTAGAGGTCCTTCGTACCTCTTATCAGTTGCTTCATCCTTTCATGCCATTTATAACGGAGGAACTTTTCAGTTATCTTCCCGGTGAAGAGGGGAGCATCATGAAAAGCCGCTTCCCTGAATCTGATTCATCTGTTGTCGATGAAGCGCTTGAGGCTGAAATGGAACGGGTCATGAATACCATTAAAGCGGTGAGAAATATTAAAGGTGAAATGGGGATTTCTCCATCTTCTTCCGTTTCACTCATTGTCCGGGGCGTAAGTGAAAGGCATCAACAGAGCCTCATGAAAAATGAAAATTTGCTTAAAATCATTGCCCGATTGGATTCATTCAGCTTCACAGATGGTGATGCCCCCGAAGGTGCTGCAACAGCTGTCGTTGAGGAGATGGAGCTATATATCCCGCTAAAGGGTCATGTTAATATTGATGAAGAAGAAAAGAGATTAAATAAGGAGATAGGAAAGGTAGAAAAAGATCTGGAATTTCTTCAGAAAAAACTTTCCAACAAGGCCTTTATCGGTAAGGCGCCTAAGGAAGTTGTGGAAAAAGACAAAAAGCGGTTTGAGGAAGTTATGTTGATGAAATCAAAACTTGTTGATAGTTTAGGACGGCTCAAATGTTTGAAATAAAAAAAATCATTACAATGGCCCTTGAAGAAGATATCGGTACAGGAGATGTCACCTCAGAAGCATTATTAATGAAAAAACAGGTAGCCTCCGGGAAAATTGTTGCAAAGGAGGCCTTTGTCCTTGCCGGTATAGAAATCGCGCGGGAGGTCTTTGAAACGGTCAATCCCTGTACTATCTTCAGGGCATCAAAAAAGGATGGTGACAAGATTAAAGAAGGAACCGTCCTGGCTGAGATGACAGGAAATGTAGTCGATCTTCTGGTAGCTGAGCGAACGGCACTCAATTTTATTCAACGGCTTTCCGGAATTTCTACAATAACAGCGGCCTTTGTTGGCAAGGTAAGGGGAAGGGCAACAATTGTGGATACGAGAAAAACGATTCCTGGATTAAGAAGTCTTGAAAAATACGCTGTTAAAATTGGTGGAGGGAATAACCACCGTGTTGGACTTTTTGATGGCATTTTGATCAAGGATAACCATATCGCCGCCTGTGGAGGCATCACGGAGGCTGTCACAAGGGCGCAGAAGAATGCGCCTCATACTCTCAAGGTTGAGGTTGAAGTAAGCAGCATGGATGAGGTGCAGGAGGCTTTAGATTGCGGTGCTAATATCATCATGCTTGATAACATGGATGTTGAAAAAATGAGAGAGGCTGTAAAGTTAATCGGAGAGCAAGCGCTGATTGAAGCTTCCGGCAACGTGTCCTTAGACAATGTTGATGACATCGCTCTAACGGGCGTTGATTTTATATCCGTTGGTGCCTTGACGCATTCAGCGCCTGCTGTCGACATCAGTATGAAAATTGAGGGTAATTAAAGTCAGCTCAAGCTCTGTATGACAGTCATTCTATGGACATTTCTGAAAAAATAGACGAATTAGAGTCTAAACTGGCCTATTCTTTTAATAATAAAGACTTCCTGAAAGAGGCTTTAACTCACAAATCTTTCTCAAATGAAAATCGGTCTCTCAACCTTAAAGACAATGAAAGACTGGAATTCCTGGGGGATGCCGTCCTGGATCTAGTCATCTCTGAACTTCTCTTTAAAATGCATACAGGTGTTAATGAAGGCGAACTGTCCAAGAAAAGATCCTTGCTCGTAAGAGAGGAACCCCTTTTCCAGATTGCAATGGAGATTGGGCTTGGTGAATATCTTCTTCTCGGCAAGGGTGAGGAACAGACCGGTGGGCGTCTAAAAAGCTCATTACTTGCCAACGCATTTGAGGCGCTTATTGCATCAATTTACCTTGATGGCGGTCTTGAAAAAGTAAAAGATTTCATTAAAGTTTATTTTGTCTCCCGCCTGACTTCTCAGACTACGATTATTGATTTCAAGTCCGAAATTCAGGAAAGGATCCAAAAGGACAAGAAGGGTAATCTAAAATACAGCGTCATCGCCGATGATGGCCCTGATCATGACAAGACCTTTCAGGTTGCACTTGATTTAAAAGGTGAAGTTATCGCCCAAGGGGAAGGTAAGAATATTAAAGAGGCCGAGCAGATGGCCGCTAAAATGGCTCTGCAAAAGCTGTACGCTCTTGAATAAGAAATGATAATACCGATTTATGTCAATCATTCCGGATGTCCTCAGATGTGCATCTTCTGTAACCAGGATAAAATTGCAGGAAAGCACAGAGGGATCCCTTCATCCAGTGAAATCAAAAAAACTGTAAGAGATTATCTGACAAGCTGGCAGGGAAAGGGGCAAAAAGAGATTGCCTTCTATGGTGGAAGCTTTACGGCCATTGATACAGCTCTTCAGGAAAGACTCCTTCAGGACGTTGAGCCATTCATCGATTCGGGCCAGATCGACTCGGTTCGAATCTCTACCCGTCCTGATTTTATTAGTGAAGATATCTTAACAATACTGAAAAAATATAGAGTGAGAACCATTGAACTGGGAATTCAGTCCATGCATGATGAGGTTTTGGACGCCTCAAATCGAGGGCACACTGTTAGTCATAACATTTCTGCCTGCAATCTTATCAAGAAACGGGGCTTTTCGCTGGGCTGTCAATTGATGCCGGGACTTCCTTTGGACAGTGATGAAAAATCTTTGACAGGAGTCTATAAAATATCAGATCTCAGTCCGGATTTTGTGAGGATTTATCCGACACTGGTTGTTAAAGGCACTGAACTTGAGAGCTTGTATCATAAAGGGGAGTATCATCCGTTATCGCTTACTCAAGCTATCGAAAGATGCGGCAAAATGGTTCAATATTTCAGGCAAAAGGGGATAGATGTCATCAGGGTAGGGCTGCAAGCGACAAAAGAACTTGAGGCATCGATAATTGCAGGGCCTTATCACCCTGCATTTGGCGAGATGGTTGAATCACAGATTTTTTTTGAATTAGCGAAAGATGAATTGAATAAGAGGTCCTTCCGTGAAGAGAGGATTACTTTTGGACTGGCTCCCAAAGATGAATCCGCCTTCAGGGGCCGGCAGAACGAAAATATGAAAAAACTTAAAAGTCTCTATCCCGGGCTGGACTTTAATGTATTAAAGCTGGAAAATCTTTTAAGAGGGAGTTTGCTGGTCAATTGAAAAAAGTGAATAAAGATAGAGAGATATTCAAGTCCGGATTTGTGTCCATTATCGGTAGACCAAATGTGGGCAAGTCAACGTTGCTGAATTTAATTCTGGGCGAAAAAATATCCATTACGACCAAAAAACCTCAGACAACGCGTAACAGGATAACAGGAATTAAAAACCTTCCTTCTGCCCAGATTGTATTTTGGGATACTCCGGGCATTCATAAGGCAAGAGATATTTTAAACAAAATGATGGTAAAAACGGCCCTGTCTACCATATCGGAAGTTGACGTCATTTTTTTTATGATAGATGCCGATAAAAGGTCGGGCCAGGGTGATAACTTTATTTTGTCTCTATTAGAGGCCGTTAAAATCCCCGTTATTCTTGTCATTAATAAAATAGATCTTGTTCAAAAAGGGATGCTGCTCCCTTTGATTGAGACAATGTCCAAGAAGTATCCCTTCAAGGAAATTGTTCCTCTTTCCTCTAAAACAGGGGAAGGGCTTGATCGATTGATGAGCATTGTAGTAGAATCTATTAACGAAGGGCCCAGGTACTTTCCCGATGATATCGTTACCGATATGCCTGAGCGTTTTATTGTTTCCGAAATAATCAGGGAGAAGATTCTTCAACGTCTGCACGAAGAAGTGCCCTATTTAACTGCAGTTGAAATCGAAAAATTTGATGAGCCGCAAGATAGAAATGTCATCATTATTCATGCATTGATAATCGTTGAAAGAGACTCACAAAAGGGAATTATTGTTGGTAAAGGCGGAAAGATGATTAAGACGATCGGCACATTGGCCAGAAAAGATATGGAATCTCTTTTGGGTACAAAAGTATATCTTGAGCTTTTTGTAAAAGTGAAATCCGGGTGGAGCAGAAGTGCGCAGTCATTGAGAGACCTGGGTCTAGATGAACAATAAAAAATAATTTCCAGGGTTTTATTGAATGATCAGACATATCGTTTTGTTTAAATTTAAAGAGGATGTTGACGAGGAGAGGAGAACGATCCTTATCTCTGCACTTAATGGACTGAGAGATAAGATCTCTCTGGTAAAGGAGCTTGAGGTTGGTGTTGATATTGGCAATAAGCACAACTCCTATGACATCGTTTTAAATTCTCTCTTTAATACATTTGATGATGTTGAGGCCTATGCCGTTCATCCTGAACACCTGAAGGTTGTCGATCTTGTAAAAGAGATGTGCCAGTCATCGGTGAAGGTGGACTTTGATACAGATAGCGCTTACTGAAAAAAAAGAGGAAAAAACTGCTGGAGGTGTTAATAGGAAAATGAAAAAAAAGAATGCAAGAAATAGGATGATGATTTTGACCTTGTGTTTTATCTGGATTGCTTCTTTATTAATACCTGCGACGGCGCCGTCGCAGGAAGACACCTCAAAGGATGAGGTTTCTGAAAAATACCGGCTAATGTATGAAAAGATGAAAAAGACTCAAAAGGAAAAGGAAAAGGAAAAGGAAAAGGAAAAGGAAAAGGAAGGTAGTGGCAAGGAATCTAAGGAAAGCCTAAGGAAAAAGAAAGAGAAACAAAAAGCGATGGAACTGGTAAAGAAAAGGCAGGAAAAGAGAAAAAAAGCGAAAGAGGCCTGGTTGAAAAAATTCCGGGAAGAAAGTGCAAAGCTAGACAGAGTAGACACCCCACCAAATTTAAAAAAATCAAAAAAGGGACCCCAGGGCATGACATACATTCCCGCTGGTAAATTCATGAGAGGGCAAGACTGGGGTGAGTGGACCGATAATCAGCCGTCAAGGGTTATATATTTAAATCCTTACTATATCGATACTTATGAAGTAACGGTTGGACAGTATAAGGCCTACCTGAAGGAGAATAAAAAAAAGGTTCCCTTTTCCCTATGGGATGATGACCTGTCTGGAGACAATCAGCCACTATTTAAGGTTACGTGGAAAAAAGCGGTTGATTTCTGTAACCATTATGATAAACGTCTTCCGACGGAAGCAGAGTGGGAAAAGGCGGCAAGAGGCTGGGATGATAGATATTATCCCTGGGGAAGTGCCTTGCCCGACGAGGGTGGAGAATACCGCGCTAATTATGACCCCGGCATATCAAGAGGCATGGATGGCTTCCTCTATACTGCCGATGTCGGATCCTATGATAATGGCGTTTCCCCCTATGGTGTGCATGACATGTCTGGTAACATAGCTGAATGGACGGCAGACTGGTATGATGCGGATTATTATCAGGTAAAGGTAAAGAAAAACCCAAAAGGGCCGGAGGAAGGAACTCAGAAAGTCGTGCGTGGTGGAGGTTACGATGTTAATTACCAGAATCTTCTTTTAACTGTACGCCTTGCGGCCAAACCTAATGTAAGTAATAACTTTATCGGTTTTCGTTGTGCTAAAGATGCAAAATAGATGGCCTCTCTTTTTATCTTCAATCAGGGAAAAGTTATTTAGAGTTTCCTCAAAAAGTTGTTCACGCTGACAAGCTGAAGGGCCTGTTAAAAGCATTAAAAGCTAATCTAGGGCCTGTCAAGTTTTCTGTGTAAATGAGAATTTGAGGTCTTCTATTTCAACGGCACCCTTTCTTCAAAAATGATGGCGAACTGATTGATCGCCGCACCCCAGTCCCTAATCGGCAT
>JADFVM010000001.1 GCA_015222555.1 Pseudomonadota bacterium | reverse complement strand
GTATATCAGCTGTTATCGGATCGTTGTAGATCGGTTCTGTAAATATTTCGATTACCTTTTCATGCAGCCTCTGCATAACACGAAGATGGAACCGACGGATATACCCGGTAAACATGCCTAAATACTTCATTAGATATTGTTTTTACATCATTTTCGGTATAACTCTCCACAGGCAACCCCGTTTTGTCGCTCCAGAGGATATCGCGAATGCTCACCCGCACAGCATCGCGTGTCGCCTCCTTGTCGCGCCAGTGAAACCGATGTAACTGGCATTTGGGAGGGCGTTGCGCATGTTGAGTGCCAGCGTGCCGTACTGGGTGCGGTGTGCTTCGTCGGTGATGACAATGAGGTCATCGCGTAGGGTGTAGCCTTCGTTTGGGTCCACGTCCAGGTTGAATTTCTGGATCAGCGAGAAGACGTGCGACTTATGCTCGGCCAGGAGGCGGTTCAGGTGTTCGCCGCTAGAGGCGCGGCATGGGTCACGATCGTGATCCACCATGCCGCAGCTGGCGAAGGTCTTGAGGTGTGGGAACCTTTTTATTAAAATTCGCTGTTGGAAAAGCGTATGATATCTCAGAAAGAGTTGGCTGTCGTTTTATTACAGTCGATTCAAAACAAGAATCAATAGGGTTCTACAAAAATTCAGGCGGTTTTAAATTGGTTAAGAAATGTATAAAAAAGACTTATCCGACAATGTATCTTGATATTATACCAGTAATAAACGAAATGGAATCAGCAATCACAAAACGTGATGAATTTTCATAATTACAATCAGCTCATATGTTTATTGGGTCAAGGAAAAATGTTGATTTATCTCCGATTGATGATAAAGAAACAATACTTGAGTTGTTGAAATTGGCAGAAAGAATATCCAATCCGCCAGCTTAAAAGGAGGCAATTGAAGGAAGATCATAATTTGATAAATTTTTGCATATAGTTATGATTTCCTTTCTCATTGGATATCCTGCGCAGAAAAAAATTATTAATAAAGGTGTTATTTATGAAAGGCCAATATGCTGATAGAGTGTGTCCAATTTGTCAAACAATGATACCAGGAATTGAAAAAATATGTCCTAATTGTAAAAACAGAGTTGGAAGAGTGTCACACGATCCAGAATTTCCAGGATCTTATAAGGGGTGGATACAAAAACGCTGAAACTTCATAGCTTAAATTTAAAAATAAGGTTAAGCCATAGTGTGTATATACTATATATAAAACTATAAAATGAAAGATTGAATAAACCGCCTGTACCTGATACAGACGATAAAATATTCAATCCTCATTCTCAAGGGCATCTATCCGGACCATAATATCCTTGGCCCTTTCCATGTAATTGTCCCTGATGTCGTTATGCTCGTCCTCAGATATGATACCACTGACATAGTCCTCATCCAGTTTAAGAAGTACTTTGAATATAGCCTGTTTGGTGGTTTTAAGTTCATCAAGACTGAGAGCCTCAATGTCATTCATTCCAGGAGATGGTTGCCGGGATGTTTCTTCTTTGACTTCATCCTCTTCTGCTTCCCCGCCCTCTTCTGCTTCCAGGTCATCTTCTACATCTCCCTCATATTCATC
>JADFVM010000267.1 GCA_015222555.1 Pseudomonadota bacterium | reverse complement strand
CCTTACATGGTGTCTACAAGTAAGATTTTTGTTTCCCCGGCCTTAACTTCAATATCTTCAACATATTGATCTCTGCCACAGTAATTAAAATAGACTTGATGTTTACCCGGCGGCAGATAGTGCGTTGCCAGCCAAATTTCGCCTGGCAATGTTTGCCATGATCGTGTATCAGCCCTTTCTATCGCGATGGTGTTAATGATATTAAAGAGCCTTTTCACATTTTCATCTTTAGTTAATTGGTTGACTGCCACCTGCTTTGCCACTGCTCTGGCGATTGCCTTTGTTATGACTCTCCCCTTCCGGTCATCCAGATTTTTCACGGCTATGCGATTGATGTCTTCAACTATTTCAGTATCTGTCCTTAGAGTTTGATCTTCAGATTTCACAATAAGTTGACTATTTCTACAGGAAGGCCTGCTTACCTTGTAGCTCGGGAAGGCTATTGATATGGGGCCTCTGGAAGTGGGGACAGTAAATTTATTGCTTATCTTGACAGGTGAATTACCATTAAAATTGATTAAGACGACTTTACCCTGTTCCTTAACGTCTTTCTGTCCTGGCCATTTCCACCTTTTTGTATCACCGACGATAGACCTGGCATCATCAAAACGATCAGTTGCGTCAGCGACTCTTAAGAGGTCTTTAACCAGGCTGGATGGCATGGGCGTCCCATAATAGGTGGCATAATCCTCATAGGTTTTAAATGCCTTATAATAATCAATGTAGGCGTCTGACAGGTTCCCTTCTGTTTCATACAAAATCCCACTGAGATACCTGCCAAAGGCATCTTCCTTGAATACATTTTTCTGTTCATACTTATCATTATACATAGACAGCAGGGAATCAAGGCGCCGGCATTCAACGAGAGCATCTTCATAGTCTCCAAGCCTGGCATAGTTGATGGCTGAAAAAAGGTTTATCTGCGCCCGTTCAAAATCCTCCCCGTCATAAGGGATTGTATAGTCACTAATGACAAAGGAGGTCAGTTCCCGGCTTATGCTCTTCGTCCACAACTTCTCTGCCAGCTCTTCAGCGCTATGAAAAAAATGATTACTCTTATCATAGTCTCCGCACCTCATATTTATCATTGCAGAATCCAAAAGATAGAGAAGCTTTTTGTTTTTACCATAGGAGTCCGAGGCTTTTTCGAGATAAGCAACCGCCTGCTGACAATCATCCAGACGGGCATAGTTATTCAGCATTTTATAATCGAGACTGGGTGCACAACCACTAAAAAAGAAAAGTAAAAAAAAGAGGGGAATTCTCATAAATGGAAAAGATCTCATATTCCTGGCGTCTCAAGCAGCATAGGTGGGCTGAAGAATCTGAAAATAAATAAGCTTGAAGATCTTAAAGTCCGAAACGTGATTTTTTGATGAACTTCTTGATTTTCTTTTCGCCTATCCAGACTTTTTTGTTTGTCTCAATATTTATTAGCTCAAGATTAACCTGATAAAACATGACAGATTTGCCTGAGATCTTATCTTCAATGGTATTAATTGTACCTTTTAACATAAAATCGGCGCCGATCTCTTCTCCTTCCGCCTTTGCTGTTACTTCAGATGCACGCGAAGCCTGGTCCTTGCGTTCCTCCCTTAATTCCTCTCTCTCTGCTTTGCTTGCAACAAACTCGACCTCACCGGAATTAATGAGCGCGCGTTCCAGATCTTTTACGAAGGTCTGCACATTGATATGTTCATGGCTCCTGTTTTTTACAGTCCCGACGATAACTGTGGGCAGGTTACCCTTGTTCTCTTTCATGAATCGCGTTATCCAGGGGCGCTTAAGCGCATCATTCACCATCTCCTCGGAAACAAGTCGTGAATCGGTGTCATTCCATTTGCCACTTAGATCAATGGTCTCTTGTGTTTCCACTCTTTTAATACTAGTACCGGCACATCCGAAAACAAAAATTAATAATAGGTACGTGAGGATTCGTATAAGATTTTTCATGAATAGCGCCTCCATAGATTGGTTTATTATTTGAAGCCTATCACTCCATTTAAATGTTGTCAAGAAAGTGGATTATGATGATTGTCTGGCTGCCTGGCAGAGACTATAAGGCAGATAAAGAAACAACTAGATTTTGATGGATGGGCTGTATATTGGCTTGGCGATCTAACGGATAGGATGCTCTCCCCAATGAAAAGCGAATATCCTTATCGAGGTCTCAACCTTATTTGCATGCCTCTTTCCGTTATGCCGGTGATATCAATTGCAAAACCTTCATAACTTATGAGAGTTAAATTGTCTGCCAGGTTTTGTGCGGAACCTTCCAGTTCGACATTTAAAGTGGCCACACCGGAGCTGAAGCCGCGTTGAGACACCCCGCGTACACCTCGAACCTTATTTTGAAGAACGTCTTTAAAGTTCATAAAATCAGTGTAGGACTTTATCCCTGAGATGACCATTTTTATTGCATTACCCTTACTTTCCGTTTTGCTCCAGTTCTTAACTATTTTTGTAAGAAACCTTTCCGACACCGCGTCAGTTGCCTTTTTTAAGGCTTCTGCGCCGGCATAATAGTCATTAATATGAGCGGCAGATTCATGGTTTATGGCTGTGGCAACAAGCTTTACATCAGACGTATTAACAGCCTTTAGCGATATGTCCGCCTGTGCCGTGACGATATCCCTGTTCGTTGTAAAATCCATAAATGAAGCAAGTGCCTTTCCATAAATAACAAGATCGGCACCAAAAAGACTGCCTATCTCCTTTATCGCTCCATCGGAAAGGGAGTCATTCCTGTATTCCTCCGGGATATCATTCTCTTCTCTCCCTGACAAGTGGTTGATGACAGTGAAACCTTTTTCAAGCAGTTTTGCGATGAGGGTCTGTTCAGTAACTGTTAGTTTGTCATCCCCCCTTCCCCACCAGTACAGAGAGTCATCAGTTTTACTGTTATTCTCAGACACCATGATAAGGACTTTAGGCAGGTTCTTTGATGAAATTATAAGCCCCAGCCTCGTTAGTTCATTCTTCAATATTTCGGGGGCTATTGTTGCCTGAACTGTCACCTGATAAAGATTGCCTGTCACCTTTTCGGAAAGTACCGTAAAGTTTTGAACATATCCCTTGGCATGAGAATAGATTCGATCATCCAGTGTCTCAGAATGTTGTTGGATCGTTTCACTGGACAACATCGTCCCGATGACCTGCTCCACTGCCTTTTTAAGGGCGTCATCAATGGTCTTTTCTCTTGCCTTTGCCGTATTACTCTTAACAATGATTGAAATGCCATCGGATGTAACACTAGTTGAAGTCACTTCCCGGGCAGAGGTCGGGAAAGGGAAAAGCAATGTGAAAATCAATAGAGAGGCAAACAATCGTGTTTTATTCATCATGAGACACCTTCAAAATAGTGGATGCCGGATTCACTTCAACCCTTTAAAGTGAAAAGCCATCTATAAGTGATCATAAATATCTATATTTAAAAAGAAAAACTATCTTTATATAGGCCTTTGTATATAGTTGTCAAGATTTATGTAGACATCTCTTAACTAGTGTTCATCCGGAAACTTATATGGACACTTGTGCAGTTTTCAATTTGGAAAGAAGTCATTTTTTGCAAGGTCAAGGAGATCAAGGGTT
>JADFVM010000266.1 GCA_015222555.1 Pseudomonadota bacterium | reverse complement strand
GAGAGTGGGATAGCCGGGACGTCAGCCTAACAGAGGCGGCCTGCCTTGTTCCTCTGGCTCTTCTCGTTTTATACTTAGGCCTCTTTCCGAGCACCTTCCTCAATTATATTTCACCAACATCCAAACATATCGTAGAGATTGTTGAGAAAAAGCATGCCCAGACACTTGCAATGGAAGAGGGCCAGCTCCTACTTCAATCAAAATTAACTGAAGAGGTTGCTCATGACTGAACTCAATAATGCAATAGGCTTTCCTCTTCTTTCACTGCTTATTTTCCTGCCCCTTGCCGGGGCGGTGGCTATGGCCATCTTTATCCCCTCCAATCAGGAGAAACTTCTTAAAGTCTGTGCCTTGGCGTTGACATTAGGTATCTTTCTTATTTCTTTGTTGCTGTATCATCATTTTGATATTTCAACACATGAGATGCAGTTTGTCGAACGTCTCCCCTGGATTGAGAGTTTTGGGATTTCCTATTATCTCGGTATTGATGGAATCAGCCTCCTGTTGATTCTTTTAACGACATTGATTACACCGATCTGTATTTTATGTTCATGGGAGCATATTAAAGACAAGGTTAAGGCCTACCTATGTCTTTTCCTCTTCCTTGAGACAGGAATGCTGGGTGTTTTTATGGCCCTCGATTTCTTCCTCTTTTATGTATTCTGGGAGGTGATGCTCATTCCTATGTTTTTCATTATAGGTGTTTGGGGGGGCGAAAGGAGGCTCTATGCCGCCATTAAGTTCTTTCTCTTTACCTTCCTCGGCAGTCTCTTTATGCTTATCGGTATTATCACCCTCTATTATGCCCATGGTGAGATGACCGGTGTATACACGATGAATGTGATAGAACTCGTTAAATCACCTGTCTCACATGATCTGCAGTTCTGGATCTTTCTTGCCTTTTTCCTCGGCTTCGCCATTAAGGTGCCAATGTTTCCCTTTCATACATGGCTTCCTGATGCACACGTTGAGGCGCCAACGGCGGGAAGCGTTATCCTTGCAGGCATACTCCTGAAAATGGGTACCTATGGATTTATCCGCTTTTCAATCCCTTTGCTGCCCAATGCAAGTATTCAACTTGCGCCTTTTATCATCGCCATTTCTCTTGTCGCTATTCTTTATGGTGCATGGTTGTCTCTAAATCAGAGGGACATGAAAAAACTTGTGGCCTATTCCAGTGTGAGTCATATGGGTTTTGTCATGCTTGGAATGTTCCTCCTTAATATGGAAGGCTTGAAGGGTAGTGTGCTTCAAATGATTAATCATGGTGTTAGTACAAGCGGACTTTTTCTCATCGTCGGTATACTTTATGAGCGCCGTCATACCCGGATGATTGACGCCTATGGTGGCGTGATTAAGCGGATGCCTCTTTACGTGCTGCTTACGTTCATAATAATACTCTCATCATTCGGTTTGCCGGCCACAAACGGTTTTGTGGGTGAATTGCATGTGTTAATAGGGGCATACCGAAGTAATCCTCTTTTTGCGCTCATTGTTGTCGGTGGTGTAATCCTCGGTGCTGCCTATCTTTTATGGATGTTCCAGCGTGTGATGCTGGCAAAAGAAAGTCGTAAAGAAAATGGAGACCTGCTGGAAATTAATTTCAGAGAAATTGTAACGATAGTACCAATTATAATCCTTATATTCTGGATCGGCCTCTACCCGGATCCATTTATTGAAATTATAGAACCGCCTGTGGAACATATTCTTTCACAGTTATCAAATCATGTCACAATAGCAGTAAAATAGGATGCAAGTATGATTGAACTACCAAATATACAATTAGCGGCAATTTACCCGGAAATAGCTGTCTTGCTCCTGGCCTTTGTCGTGCTGGCTGTTGATTTTGTTGTGCCTGCAAATAAAAAATCGACACTGGGTTATCTAACCATTGCCGGATTAGTTCTGTTGTTGATTTATATGCCCTTTGCCTATATTAGCAATGAGGCGACTTTTTCAGGGATGGTTTTGTCCGATTCATATGCCATTTTATTCGAATGGATATTTATATTGGCAGCCCTGTTTACTGTGATTCACTCCATTCACTATCTGAAGCTGGAAAGAATCAGAACAGGTGAGTATTATCAGTTCGTTCTCTATGCCACATTGGGTATGATGGTGATGGCTAAAGGTAACGATCTTATGGCCATCTATGTCGGTCTTGAGTTAATGTCCATCTCTCTTTATATTATGTCTGCTATCGGAAAAGATCGTATCAGATCGACGGAAGCTGCTATGAAATACCTCATTTTAGGCGCCTTGGCCTCAGGCATACTCCTCTTCGGAATGTCCTATATTTATGGTCTTACAGGTTCTACCAATCTTTACGCTATATCATCAAGTCTGCAAAGCGGAAATAATAATTTTCTGATCTACACAGGAATATTGCTCGTTGCCGTGGGCTTTTCCTTTAAGATGGCCCTTGTTCCATTTCATAGCTGGGCCCCTGACGTTTATGAGGGTGCGCCGACTTCGGTAACCGCCTTTATGTCCTCTGGCCCAAAAGCGGCTGCCCTTGCCATATTCCTAAGGGTTTTTGTTGAATCATTCCACGGCTTCGAAGAACAGTGGACCCTCTTTCTTTGGTTTTTTTCTGCGGCCAGTATGCTTTTTGGAAGTATCGTTGCCATCTCGCAGAAAAATATTATCCGCATGCTTGCTTATTCAAGTATCACGCACGCCGGTACCATTATGTTGGGGCTTCTGGCATTCAATGAACTGGGCATTGCCAGTGCAGTTTATTATATGATGGTCTATCTATTTATGAATATGGGCGCCTTTGGTGTAGTTATATTTATTCGTTATAAAGAAGATCGCGGTGAGGACATTAATATTTTTTGTGGACTGGGCAAGACTCATCCCGTTGCAGCCTTTCTTCTTACGCTCTTTTTACTCTCACTTGCCGGCATTCCGCCTACCGGTGGTTTTGTAGTAAAGTTTTATGTCTTTTCATCGGCCATACAGGCCGGTTATCTCTGGCTTGTTATAATTGCAGCCCTTTCTACGGTCATATCTTTGTACTATTATTTAAGAGTTATTGTTTTCATGTATATGAAAGAACCTGCTGAGGGACAAAGTGTAAACACTACGCCACTACAATGGTCAGCTGTAGCCATCTCGGCCGTGTTTACTATTGTTATGGGCGTAATTCCTGCTCCCTTTATGGGGTGGGCAACGGCAGCAGTTAAAGGGTTAATTTCAAGTTTTCATTCCTTTTAATTTATATAGGTCAACAGGTATTAAACATGGCAGAAAATAAAAAAATTGCAGACTACTTTACCTATAAAAAATTCTGGGTACCTTCCTTTAATATTGTAACTAACTTTTCTCTGCTGGGTTCTATCCTGGATTGTCTCTTTGTTAAAAAAGAAAAGTATGCCGTCCTTAGAGTAGATAAACCCAAGAAGTCGGCAGAGTAGTTACTACCTCGCTTCTCTTCGCCAAATTACTTTCTCTAAATGGCCATGCCTTCGTCTCTAAACAAGCACTTTAGAGTTAGTCAACGTGTCTTAATTCTTTCCATCTATAGCGTATTTTATAGAATTGCTGACAAATTCATCGATCTTCATGCGTATTGATTCAATTAAACCTTAAGATAAGTTGTAAAGGGCCTGATTTTTTGATAATCTTTATTAAAATCAAAAACTCACTGACATCCCGGAATCACTTGTGTGAATTGGATGAATATTAGTGGCGGCGTTAGGATCAAGGAGTGATAAATGGAAAGAAAAAGGATCTTACTTGTAGATGATGATGATGACTATCGTGAAAAAGTAAGTGACCTATTATTTAAGCGTCTTACCTGCGATATTATTGAAGCAAAGGACGGAATTGAAGCGATTAAGTTAATAAAAAAAGCACAGCCAGACCTTGTTTTACTAGACCTTTCCATGCCGGAGATGGATGGTGATGAATGCTGCTCCATCGTAAAAGCAGATCCGCTGCTTAATTATATGCCCATAATAATTGCCTCTCCTTCGAATAAGTTAGAGGACAAAAAGCGGTGCCTTCTTGCCGGTTGCGATGATTATATCACGAAACCAATTCATGTTATGGAGTTGCTTCACAAAATCAACATCCTAAGTGGCATCCCCTGTCGACGTGATTCGAGAATGACGTTAAGAACGGGCATCTATTTTAACTATAACAATAAGGGCTATTCCGGCTTTTTGGAAAACATGTGTGAAAATGGTATGTTCATTATCTGCAAAGACTCAATTCCCGTTGGAAGTCAAATTGATATCAGGTTTAATCTCCCAGGCATGAGTAACATTATAGCTGCCGCCGGTGAAATTGTGAGGCTCACAGAATATTCGGGCGGTTTTTATGCCAACCATGCCGATCGAATTAGAATGAACTCTAATGAAGATATCGGTTTGGCTGTTTCATTTCAGTCCATTTCAGAGGAAACCAAACGGGCCATTTCAGAGCTTCAAAGGAATTATCTGTTATAAGGCATTTTACAGTCAAGTTGCTTGAACAAAATCAGGTTATTCTCTTCATTCGCCTTTCCTGAGCACATTTAATGTACGTTAATAATGAGTATCGTTGCCATTCTAAAAGATGACAGCCATGACAATTAATAAGCATCCATTTCTTTTATGCTTCTACAGGATGAAGTATTAAACTTTTTCGTAGGGGTCGAAGAGCTTTTTATACTCGTCAAGGGCGTAGCGGTCGGTCATGCCGGCGATGTAGTCGGCTATGATCCGCTCCCGGTTGGCGCCTTTTATTTGAGTGAAAAGGTGGGGAGGGAGCTGTCCCGGATTGGATTTATAGGCATTGAAAAGTTCCGTCATAAACCGGTTTGCCTTTTCGGCCATTCTCACCACCCTGTAGTGGGTATAGAGGCTTTTTCTGAGAAAAAGCTTTAGCTCCCGGTTTTTGTCAAGTATGGTCGGACTGAAGGATACTATTGTCTCCTTGCACTTTCTTATGTCATCAACACTTTTAATCCCCAGCTTATCGATATTATGGATGATATTTTCCACAAGATCAGTGACCAGGATGTTGATAATGTATCGGACAGTTTGATGCCTTTTTACCTTAAAGGGGTGGTCCGGCATCTCTTCCAAAACTCTTTCATAATTTTCCTGCCAGAGGGCAACATCCTTTAACTGTTCCACCGTAATCATTTCCGATGTGAGACCATCATCTATGTCATGATTGTTGTAGGCGATTTCGTCTGCCAGGTTGACAATTTCCGCCTCCAGTGTCGCTTTAAGGTGTGGCTCAAACTCTTCAAAAAGTTCGGGTTGGTCATGATCCGATGAGTGCTTGATAATGCCCTCTCTCACTTCCCATGTCAGGTTTAAGCCTCTGTAGTGGGGGTATTTGTCCTCGAGATAGTCGACGACGCGAAGACTTTGAAGGTTATGCTCGAACCCTCCCTGTTCTTTCATTAAACTGTTGAGGATTCTTTCGCCGGAGTGGCCGAAAGGCGTATGGCCAAGGTCGTGGGCAAGGGCGACCGCTTCGGCCAGGTCTTCATTTAGTCTCAGAGCCCTGGCCACGGTTCGGGTAATTTGGACCACCTCAAGTGTATGGGTCAGGCGCGTACGATAATAATCTCCCTCATGATTAACAAATACCTGAGTTTTATACTCCAGCCTCCTGAAGGCGCTACTATGAATCACCCGGTCACGGTCCCTCTGGAAAGCCGTCCTCATGGGATGTTCATCTTCAGGATGTTTTCGCCCCCGTGAGTCTGAAGACTTCATGGCATAGGGGGCAAGAATTTCTTGCTCTCTCGATTCAAGGGTTTCTCTTTTTAACATAGGGTTAGTTTAACCCAGGGTATCGTCAAGGTCAAGCCCCCTTTTCCCTTGCCTGAACAGGCATAATATTATAATATCATTCAACAAATAGTTGTCTCTGGAGGTCCATATGAGTGGTCTTTTTGATAAAGTTTTACTTGCCGGTCTGGGTCTTGAAAACAAGGTGAAGGAAAAGCTGGACGGCCTGGCAAAGGAAGGAAGTAAAGAGGTGGAGGAAGGTCTTGATATGAAAGAGGATATGGAAAACAAACTGGTTGAAAATATTGTTGATATCGTTGGTTCCGGGCTGAAAAAAATAGGTGTTGCTAAAAAAGAGGTCGATTCAGTCATTGTTTCATTGGCCGAGGATCTTGCGGAGCGGTTAAAAATTGTAACGGTAGATGAGCTCGATGTCCTTGAGAAGCTGGTCATGGGAAACAGAGGACATGTAAGTAAGCTGGAAAAGAGAATGAAAAAGCTTGAAGAAACAATAAAAAAGCTGACTGAAGAAAAGGGATAAGTGTAAAGTTTACCTATGTTGTTTGCAAGGACAAAGGCGATAAGAAATATTGTGAGGATGAAAAAGATCCTCAATATTCTCATCAAACACGGCTTTGGCGATTTTATTGAACAGCTTAATATCGGTAGAGTTCTTAGTCTCAAGAGACTATTCCGGCGCAAAGAAAGTCCGGTCTACAATCGCGCTGTTCGTGCCCGTATGGCAATCGAAGAACTGGGCTCAACCTTTATCAAGTTCGGTCAAATACTCAGTACGCGTGTTGACCTCCTCCCGCCTGACTGGGCAGGCGAATTCAAGAAACTTCAGGATGAAGTGCCTCCCTTTTCTTATGAAGAGGTTGTCAATGTTGTCGAGGGGGGACTGAAATGTTCGCTTAATGAGGTCTTCGACGACTTCCAGAAAACTGCTTGTGCCTCGGCTTCCATTGCGCAGGTCCATTATGCAAAACTAAAAGACGGCAGTGCCGTTGCCGTCAAGGTCCAGCGGCCTGGAATTGACAAAGTCATTTCGGCCGATCTTTCCATCCTCTACACCTTCGCTGGACTGATTGAGAAATATATGCCCTCTATGAGAAGGTATGAGCCGCTCACAGTGGTCAGTCAATTTGAACAGACCATAACGAAAGAACTCAATTTTCCTACGGAAGGTGCCCATGCGGGAAGAATTGCCCGGATCTTCAAAAAGAATGAACGGGTTCTCATTCCCAAGGTCTACTGGAAATATACGGCCAAACGCGTTCTCACCATGGAGCGGGTTTATGGTACAGTTATTGATGAACTCGAAACGCTGAAAGCCAAAGGGATTGATTTTAAAAAGGTGGCAGAAGATTCCATTAAGGCCTTTTTTATCCAGGTCTTCGACCACGGTTATTTCCATGCCGACCTCCATCCGGGCAATCTACTGATTAGCGATGAAGGCAAGATCATCTATCTTGACTTTGGGATTATGGGTCGCATAGATGATGAGACAAGAAAGTATCTTGCCAGGATGCTTTTTTCTGTGGTAAAGCGGGACTTCAGGCAGATGGCCAAGGTTCATCTCGATATGGGGCTTATCAATCCCGATACGGACCTGAGAGCTTTTGAAGATGAACTGATCGAGATTACAGAGCCTATATTCGGGAAACCTCTGAATGAGATCAATATTTCCGAGCTGATTTTAAAATTGCTCAATACGGCCATACATTTTGACATGAAGTTACAGCCTAACCTTCTTTTGCTCCAGAAATCGATGATTATTATGGAAGGTGTGGGACGTGAATTTTACCCCGAACTTAATATGTGGAAGGTCGCCCAGCCTTTTATTCTCGGCTGGATGAAAAAGGAAATAAGCCCCCAGAAAAAACTGGAAGAAGGGAAAGCCATAGTTCAGGATCTTGTTCGTGTTGGGACCGAGCTGCCACATCAGGCGAGTGATCTCATCAAAAGGCTCAATGAGGGGCGACTGAAGATTGATTTTGCTCATCTCAATCTTGAAAAGCTGATAGAAACCATTGAAGGAAATGGCCGGGATTTTTTTGCCGGTTTTGTTCTCAGCGCCATTATCCTGGGTTCTTTTTATGTTATCGGTTCATCAAAAGGGCCTCAATTTTATGACATGTCTGTGGTGGGACTGGCAGGTTTCGTTGTGGCGGCAGCAATGGTTTTAAAAAGGTTGTTTAGAAAACAATAGATAGCGACCTCTGTAATTATCGTTTTATCCGGGGGCCATATTATTTTCAATAAGGGAGATTTCGCGTTGACAATTGGAAAAGAGAAGGAACAAGAGACAGCCAGTTTTGGTTATAAGGATGTGCCTGTAGAGGAAAAGAAAAAGCTTGTGGGCGATGTCTTTTCCAGTGTTGCCGCCAAATATGATTTCATGAATGACGCCATGAGTCTTGGTGTCCACAGGCTCTGGAAGAGAAATTTTGTGAGAAAGGCGAAGCTGCGTCCAGGCATGAAGTGTCTTGATGTTGCCGGGGGCACCGGTGATATTGCCATGTCCATGGCGAAAGAAGTTGGCGACAAGGGGCGAGTGACCATCTTCGATATTAATAAAGAGATGCTTGATGTGGGTAAGGAAAGGGTAATTGACAATGGTTTTATTGGCCCCATCAAGTTTATCCAGGGAAATGCCGAGGAACTCCCTTTTGAAGATGATTACTTCGACGTGGCTACCGTCAGTTTCGGCATCCGGAATGTGA
Organism: Pseudomonadota bacterium; assembly: GCA_015222555.1. GTDB lineage: Bacteria > Desulfobacterota > JADFVX01 > JADFVX01 > JADFVX01 > JADFVM01. The sequence goes on along the minus strand of JADFVM010000266.1, from coordinate 41 downwards.
CACACCTTGAAAAGGCCTTCAGAGAAATGACGCGAGTGGTC
>JADFVM010000265.1 GCA_015222555.1 Pseudomonadota bacterium | reverse complement strand
CAATAGAGAAAAAAAATAGTCAAAGGAGGTAATAAAATGAAAGAGCTCAAGTTAAAAATCTGCCTTTTTGGAGCTGTGCTTACATTTATGCTGCTCACGGGTTGTGGCGTACTCTACACGAATATTAAAACACCCCTGCCGAGTTTGAGTATAAATACCAATGCCGCCAGTCAATCTAAGGTCGGCAAAGCGACTTGCTTATCCTATGTATGGGCTGTTGCCTTGGGGGACTGCAGTACAGAGGCTGCTATGAAGAACGGTGATATCAGCAAGGTCCATCACGTGGATTATAAAGAAAAAAGCTACTTTTTTAGCATCTACAGTGAATATACAGTCATTGTTTATGGTGAGTAATAGGGCTGATAAGAATAGACCTCGACTAGCGGGCCTATTGGAGACGGACCGATTTAAGTGCTTGATATGAAATGAGAAAGCGTAAAATATCGGCTCAAAAAGAGCCTTAGAAGTGCTTTTTTAGTCCTAAAAAAGGAGAGTTAGGGAAACGCCTGTCTGGCGTCAAATAGTCTAACAAACTAATTTTTAAGCAAATTATTGAAAATTTCGGTTATTTGATCGGAAAAGAAGTGGTAAATAAGGGCAAGGCCTACAAGAAAGATGATGAATTTAAGGGGTTTGGTGAAATCAAAACCCTTTGGTGATTCTTTGAGTTTCTGTATGGAGGCCTGTTGTTCGTCTGCTGTTTTGAGCATCTTGCCGCATCCAACACACTTCATGGCTCCTTTCATCAGCTTCTGGCCGCAGTAAGGACAATCAAAATAATTATCAACCATAACAACCTCGTCAATTGAGAGACCTTAGCATTGCCACCGGGGGGAAATAAGGCAGCGACTATTTTCTACCTCTTACCCCGATTGCGAGTTCTCTATCCGGCTAAAACTATATCACGATACTATTTCACGATGAACCGAAAATGCGCGACAGATATTGTACCCAAAGGACATTTATACTCACAGAGCACAAGTGCCCTGCGGGTATTTCCTCGCTTTCGCTCAGGGCACTCTTTCAGGCCAGGAAATAATTGAATCGACTAAATTCTATAGACTTGACCAAGCTCTTTTCTTACCATAATGGATTCGGGATAAGGGAGTAGGGGATAAGGATTATGGAGAAGAAGTGAAAAGGGTCGCGTCTACACATTTTACATTTTTAGGTATTTCTCTACTTTACGAAGAACACTTCTTAAGCCTTTGTCTTTCGACATCTTCGTAATTAGGCGACCGGTTAAGACCTGCCTTGCTCTGCGCCTTCATAAAAAAAACTTTCCCATCCACCCAGTTTTTCAGCCCAATTTATACCACACCTTTTCCCGATTTCAAAACAAAATCCAACTCTTTGATTTATAAAGGTTTACAGACGACAGATATTACCATTTGGCATAAAAAAAGAGACAAGCAGAAGACTGGCAAAGCCACCTTTCCCAGCACAGGGGGTAGAGACAATCGTATCCTATTGGAAGGGATTTTCGGGGGAGTCATCTTGTTTCACTCCATCCGCAAAACCTTAGCCCCCCGGATCTTTCCCGCCTTGAGCTCGGCCAGCGCTTTATTGGCGTCTTCCAGTGGAAATTCCTGAACTTCAGGTTTAAGCCCCATCTCTGCCGCCAGTTGCATAAACTCACTCACATCGCTGCGGCTCACATTGGCCACACTTTTAATCTCTTTTTCCATCCAGAGATGTTTAGAATAGTCCAGTTTCAGAAGATAGTCCTTGTCGACCTCCTCTTTTCGAATAGCGTTGATGACCAGCCTGCCGCCCGCTTCAAGGTTGCTGAGCGCCTCAACAATGGGCTTCCACACCGGGGTGGTATCAATGATGCAGTTTAAAGGCTGAGGTGCCTTGTCTTCCGTATGCCCGGCCCAGACAGCGCCGAGTTCTCTTGCAAAGGCCCTCTCCTTTTCACTTCTGGCAAAGACATACACAGCGGAATTGGGGAAACGATGCCGGGCCATCTTTAATACCAGATGGGCCGAAGCGCCAAAACCGGTAAGCCCCAGTGACTGGCCATCCATGAGGCCCGTCAATCTCAGTGAGCGGTAGCCGATGGCGCCGGCACATAGAAGCGGCGCCGCTTCTGCATCAGAAAAGATGCCAGGAATGGGATAGGCTGAACTTTCCGGCACGGTGACATAGTTCGCATAGCCGCCATTGGCGTCGCGACCGGTGGCTTTAAAGGCATGGCAGAGGTTATCATTGCCTTCCCGGCAGAAGCGGCACTCGCCGCAGGCGGAATAGATCCAACCTACTCCCACCCTGTTGCCGGCTTTGAATGCGCCTGTTTTGCTTCCGCATTTTTCCACCCGTCCAACGATTTGATGACCCGGAACGACCGGCAAAAAGGGAGGAGGTGTCCTCCCTTCGATTTCGTCCAGTTCGGTGTGACAGACACCGCAGGCTGAAATTCGTATTAACAATTCGCCTTCATCGGGTGCAGGCTCGGGTATGTGGGCAAGTTCGAGGCGACTCTCACCCTTTGCCAGGATACCCACTTTTTTTAATAGCATTGCCTTCATGTCAACCTTACAATCTGGTCTTTAATATTCCCACTTAACACCAATGATGGCCTCATAAAGATCATATTCGCAAAAGATATGGGGGGCAATTCTTATTGTTG
>JADFVM010000264.1 GCA_015222555.1 Pseudomonadota bacterium | reverse complement strand
CGTATAATGATTATATCAAGGGTAAAGCTGGATATTTTATTGCCGAAAGAGATGCGCTGGGAAGAAATATTTTTCCAAGAGGATTGAACCTCAAGGATTCCACAAGCGGAAGCGATGTTGTCCTTACCATTGACAAGACCATTCAGCATATTGCTGAAAGAGAACTGGGCCAAGCTGTAACGGAATATGCTGCAAAAGGTGGAAGGGTTCTCATTATGAATCCTCACACGGGAGAAGTGCTGGCAATGGCTGTGCAGCCGGCTTTTAATCCCAACTTTTTTGGAAAATATAATTCTCGTGCATGGAGAAACAGAATTGTCACGGATTCCTTTGAGCCTGGTTCAACTTTTAAAATTTTTCTCGCTGCCGGCGCGATTGAAAGTGGAAAAGTGGGGGCGCAGGACATCTTTTATTGCGAAGAGGGGAGAACAAGAATTTACAACAAGTTTATTCATGATTCGAAAAAATATGGTTGGCTCACAATGGAAAATATTCTGAAAGTTTCCAGCAATATTGGCGCCTACAAAATCGCAGAAAAAATAGGAAAAGATTCCTATTATCAAAGCATTCAAAACTTTGGTTTTGGAGAAAAAAGTAATATTGATTTCCCTGGAGAGACCTCCGGATTTTTAAGACCCCTTAAAAAAATATCCCCCGTCGGTTTTGCCAATCTGGCATTTGGACAGGGTGTGTCTGTTACGGCCGTCCAGCTCGTCAGCGCAATTTCTGCCGTGGCAAATGGGGGGGCGCTGATGAAACCTTTTCTTGTGAAGAAAATTGTTGGTAAAAGAGGGGAAGCTGTTTTATCAAACGCTCCCACTAGGGTAAGACAGGTTATCAGTAAAGAGGCTTCATCTGAAGTGACTGCCATGCTCAAACGTGTCGTTTCAGGTGAGGGGACGGGTGGCAGAGCGGCACTCGATGGGTATCAGGTGGCGGGAAAGACCGGCACATCGCAAAAGTTTGATGTTAAAGAGGGGCAGTATTCCAAAGAAAAATATATTAGTTCATTTATCGGTTTTTTGCCGGCCGATGCGCCTGAGTTGGCAATGCTGGTTCTCATAGATGAACCGAAGGAGCATTATTATGGTGGAAAGGTTGCAGCGCCTGTATTCAGGAAGATTGCTGCGCAGTCTCTTGCCTATTTAAAGGTATCTCCTTTAAAGGAAAAGGATGTGATGCCTCTCTCCCAGAAGGTGAATCCGGCGCTCCGGAAGAAGCGGTTGGAGGAGAATAAAGACCTCATTCTTGCGAAGGGAGATGTCCCTTATATGCCTGATCTCACAGGCCTGTCTCTCAGGGAGATTCTTGTAACAATGAAGTTGCCGCCAACTGAAATGTCAGGTCATGGCATTGTGGTAGAGCAGAATCCTCTTCCGGGAAAACTGCTGGATAAAGAGGAGGGCTATAAAGTGAGGTTTTCAGAAGAATCCAGATCCGGTATGAGTGTAGCCTTATGAAACTGTTCACACTCATAGAAGAATGTGAGGCCAGTCATATATCAGGTAATAGTTCCGTGGATATCAAGGGTATCAGTGAAGACTCAAGGCGAGTGAAAAAAAACTTCCTTTTTGTTGCCATCAATGGTGAAAAAAGTAATGGTCATGATTTTCTTGATGACGCCGTAGAAAAAGGTGCGGCAGCACTCATGACGCAAGAGCCTCACCGGTATGACGGCAAGGCGGTGAGTGTCAGTGTGGCCAATAGTAAAAAAGCCTTAGGTCTTGTTTCTGCAAGGTTTTACGGTGAGCCATCAAAAAAGTTAAAGCTTGTCGGCATTACGGGCACAAACGGAAAAACAACGATCACCTATCTTCTGGAGTCCATCTTAGGCGCAGCGCGTCTGTCTCCAGGCGTTATTGGGACCGTTAACGCTCGTTATGAAGGGCAGGTTTTAAATGCCTCACATACGACGCCGGCGCCGACAGACCTTCAACGGATATTGTCAGAGATGGTTCATGCCGGAACGACTCACTGCATAATGGAGGTCTCCTCTCACGCCCTGGACCAGGAAAGGGTGAGTGGATGCAATTTTGATACAGTTATTTTTACTAATCTTACAAGGGACCATCTTGATTATCATGGTACCATGGAGGACTACGGCAAGGCCAAGGAACGGCTCTTTCTTGATCTTCCCTTTGAGCATAAAAAAGCGGTCATAAATATTGATGATCCCTTCGGAAAGCTGTTGGCAGGAAAAGCCGGACATGTCATTACCTATGGCCTGAAAGAGGGGGACATCTGCCCGGCGGAGATTAAAAAAAGTAAGGATGGCTTTTTAGCCAAGCTGAACACGCCTGCGGGAATGATGACAATTAACAGCACCCTTGTGGGACAATACAATCTTTACAATATAATGGCTTCCATTGGTGCAGCCATCTCCCTGGGCATTGGTAAGGAGATGATAGAGGACGGTATTGAAGCCCTTAAGAAAGTGCCCGGCCGCCTGGAAAGGATCTCTTTACCCAAAGGCTTCGAAGGATGCCGGGTTTTTGTTGATTATGCACACACACCCGACGCCCTTGCGAGAGTCATAGAGGCTTTAAGGTCGACGACGACGGGACGTCTCATCACCCTTTTCGGTTGTGGTGGAGACAGGGATAAGGAAAAAAGGGCTATCATGGGAAAAGCGTCGTCAAGGGGAAGTGACTTCACTATTGTTACCTCCGACAACCCCCGAAGCGAGGACCCGCAGCTTATAGTCAATGAGATTGAAAATGGTGTTGTTGAGGGTGGCGGCGAAAGAGGCCGCAATTACAGCGTCATTATCGATCGTCATGAAGCGATCCTTGAAGCGGCAAAGATGATGAAAAGTAAGGACACGTTGCTCATTGCCGGTAAGGGGCATGAGGATTATCAGATCCTGGGAAATTCCAGGATCTATTTTGATGACAGAGTTGAAGCGGCCAAGGCTTTTTCTTCTGTTGAAAGTGACACTAAGGCGGCCTAAAAAATGAGTGGACTTTCAGTTGACGAAATAGTACGCGCCACAGACGGTGAATTACTGGGCGGTGCCAGGGACATTGAATTCCCGGCCATCTCCATCGATTCCCGAAAGATCCAGCCGGGTGAGCTCTTCTGGGCCATCAGGGGGGAGCATTTCAACGGCAATGATTTTATCCCGGAGGTTTTAAAGAAGGGCGCGGCAGGCCTTGTAACGGATAACGGGTTGACTTCCTTTAAAGGGCCGGAAAATATTCCACTCATAAAAGTGGCCTCTTCACTGACTGCATTGCAACAGCTGGCGACCTATAACAGGCGCAAACATCCTGTCCCATTGATTGCAATTACGGGAAGCAACGGCAAGACAACGACAAAAGAGATAGTGGCCTCCATCCTTGAGCGTAAGTATGAGGTTTTAAAAAATGAGGGGAATCTGAATAATCTCATCGGTGTGCCTCTCACCCTTTTAAGACTGCATACGGACCATGAAGCGGCTGTCATTGAAATGGGCATGAATAAAGCGGGTGAGATAAGAGAACTTGCCGCTATGGCCAGGCCGAATCTGGGCATCATTACTAATATTGGTGAAGCCCACCTTGAGGGGTTGGGCACCGTTGAAAATATTAAAAGGGCCAAAGGGGAACTTATCGAGGCATTGAACGATGAGGACCAGGTCGTCCTCAATGCCGATGATGATTCTGTCATGGAGCTTCAAGCTTATGCAAAGGGGAAAGTGACAACCTTTGGAATTGAAAATGATGCACATATTATGGCAGGTGAAGTGGAAATCGAATGGGGTAAGGGAACCCTTTTTATTCTTTATGCCGGTGGAAGCAGTATCCCTGTATTGCTTCCAATTTATGGCATACACCAGCTATACAATGCCCTTGCCGCCTCAGCCGCTGCCTATACTCTCGGTTTCAGTCTTAAGGAAATCAGAGAGGGCCTGGAAGCCTATAATGGGTATTCCGGAAGAATGGAAATTATTCATATTCTGGGTGTTGCTGTCATAAATGACAGCTATAATGCAAATCCGCCCTCTGTGAGATATGCCATTGAAACGATGAAAAAACTGGCCGAAGGCAGGACGATTGCTGTTTTGGGAGATATGCTGGAACTTGGGGAAAAGGAAGAGAAAATTCATTCTGATATGGGATGTTTTGCCCATGAAAAAGGACTGGATTGCATTGTAACTGTTGGTAGCCGTGCAAGGAAGATCGCTTCAGGGGCCATAGAAAGTGGCATGGACGGCAACAGGGTCCTGTCATTTGATTCGACAACAGATGCCGCAAACTACTTAAAGGGTGAAATTAGTGAAGGAGACTGGATTCTCGTTAAAGGTTCCAGAGGGATGAAAATGGAAACCATTGCTTCACAATTAATTGATCACCTGAAAATGAAAGAGACAGGCTGATGCTTTATTATCTTCTATACCCTCTTCATACCGATTATTCTATTTTTAATGTATTTAAATACATTACTTTCAGGACCATTTATTCAACGCTGACGGCGCTCGCTATCAGCTTTATTCTCGGGCCATGGTTCATTAAAACACTGGCCGG
>JADFVM010000263.1 GCA_015222555.1 Pseudomonadota bacterium | reverse complement strand
GGGGGCAACAGCATGGGAATATTTTGAGACCAGTCTTTGCGAGGAGGATATGGCGAAGTAATCTAACTTCATTTTTTCAGTGAAAAGCGCAAAACCGCAATATATGACGCATATTTAGCAATATGTGTCGCACATAATTATTTGTTTTTATGATATAGATGAGGTACTTATAGATTGAGATGAGGAAAGGCACTACACCAATTAATCTAAATCAAACTGATCTATAGATTTATAGTTGCACGAAGACGGTTATCTGATGGCGTTGAAAGAAAAGGATTTGAGGATCGACTTATAGATGATATGATTGGGCTAGAAGCACTTTAACCTCCCGGAGGGTAACCAAGAACTATCATTTAGGCTTTCCCTTCGGGTTGCATATTTACAAGCTTCTGTTCCATCTGAAATAAAAAGTTGTGCACTTTTATTAAAGAAATGTACAAGGTACGAAGCAATATTATACATGGCAATAAATATGAATTGAATGAGGACAAGATTAGTAACTTAGAGAATTTATTACGCAAATCAGTGAAGTTGTGGATTAATGACAAGCAGAATTTCTCTGTAAACACATATACAAAGTCTGGGGAATTGAAGACCGAGGGAAAATTGGACAACCTGTTTTTTGAACAGTAATAATATCTGGTTTGGGATAATGAAACGCTGAATCATTACTTTCTTTTAATACTTGTTAAATTATCCGATTCAGAAATTCGTTGTTATTTAGATGAACTCCTCAACACTTCTTCCTCTTCTAAGGCAGTAGTCAAGAAAATATTTGTGAAAACTTGCAAGCTTAAAAATAGATGCTATAGTTTGAGTATATGGAAAGAGAATTCTCTGCAATGTGGTCTTTCAGAATATTCCTCACATTCAATATTTCCACTTAGAAAGTAAATTCCAACGTGTAAATGCAAAAGAGGATTCCTCTCTGTTATTGTTGATGAAAACTACATGCTAACTCGTTAAAAAGAGCCTAAAATAAAAACATAAGGACTTCCTGCTATGCTATTCCAAAAGATGACGCTTCATGAAGCAGTCAGACTCAATGACCACAAAGCTCTCAAACGAGCGATACGCCGTTCCATTGGTTCACTTGATGCGTGCGATGAGAGGGGCTACACAGCCTTGCATTACGCAGTAATAGAAGGACGTGTGAAGTGTGTAAAGATGCTTCTCTATAACGGCGCTAACCCAAACACCTCTAATATACCGGAATACAACAAGGATTTGGAACGGCACCATAGGAGCAGCACTCCTCTGTGGTTCGCTTTCGAACCAGGTCGTGAACAAATACTTAAACTCCTCATTCTCAGCGGCGCAAATGTTAATGACTTGACAGGCAAGCAGGCAGCATGGCCATCGGACTATTGTTGTGAGCCATATGCGCCGCTTCGAGAAGCAATATCTTGGGGGAACGTTGCGGCAGTAAGACTCCTCCTAAAGCATGAAGCGAAGGTTGACGCAGCCTTGATACGGGCAGTAGAAAAGTGGCTTTTGATGTATAACGATGATTACTTAAGGCGGTACCCTGGTGCCAGACGTGTCAAGCCCAAAGATCGGCAAGAAATCCTCGAAATGCTTAAGAACACAGTAACGAGACAGAAAAAGTCAGGGGGAAAATTTTCGGACTCACTTAGGTGCAGCTCGGGTTACGGTGGAAACGCGGGGAGGCCCCAACCTCCTGCACAGATCCGGACGGGAAGTTGGGAACGGAGTTAACTTATTAACTTATAGCGATTTTCTAACTAATAAATTCACCGGAAATTTTTCCGTTTAACTCCAATAATCCGGTAATTATCGTACTCAAGCGCGTCACCCCAAGCCTCCCCGACCTAAGCATTCCTAGGCAGCGGCACTCGCCTCTCCAATCTTCTCCTTCCAGGGATCTTTCACAAGACTTAATGTAACATTAATACGTTCGACAAGTTCCTTCCTCATGTCAAGATCATTGACAATGAGATTCTTCACCTTTTCAAGACCGACACGTTCCATGAATTTTGATGACCGCTCACCATAATGCGCCTCTTCCCGGTAATACTGAATAAAAGCGCTTACGATTTCCATGAGATCCTCATCTGTCTCAACAGTACAGAGCAGATCGGCGCCTCTCAGACTGATCCCGGCGGCACCGCCAACATAAATCTCCCAACCACCAGTCACACCGATGATACCCACATCCTTAACAAAAGCCTCTGCACAGTTTCGGGGACACCCATTAATGCCAAGCTTGACCTTGGCGGGCATCCAGAGACCTTCCAGTTGTTTTTCCATCTCAGCACCCACATTGAGGGAATCCTGCGTCCCGTAACGGCAGAACTTTGATCCCACACAGGTTTTAACCGTTCTCAAGGCCTTGCCATAGGCGTAGCCGGAGGGCATGTCGAGGTCCTTCCAGACGTCTGTCAATTTATCCTTTTCTATGCCCAGCAGATCGATACGTTGACCGCCTGTCACCTTTACGAGAGGAACATCATATTTTGTTGCCACTTCGGCAATTTTCATCAGATCTTTCGGTGTTGTCATGCCTCCATACATTCTCGGAATAACTGAGAAGGTACCATTTTTCTGGATGTTGGCATGGACCCGTTCATTGACCAATCTTGAAGTAGGATCATCATGATGCTCCTTTGGCCAGACGATGGAAACGTAATAATTAATGGCAGGCCGGCACTTGTCACAACCCACCGTCTCCCAGCCCAGAGTATCCATCACGTCGGCCACTGACGTGAGGTGTCTCTCCCTGATATTTTTAAGTACGTCGTCTCTTGTATATTTTGTACAGGGGCAAAGACTTTTGGCTTTTTGTTCACCCTGAAAACTTGCCCCCAGAACGGATGACAATATCTGCTCCACCATGCCGGAACAGCCGCCGCAGGAAGCGGAGGCCTTAGTGGCGTCTTTTACCTCGTCTAAGGTAAAGAGCCCTTGAGTTTTTATGGCATTGACAATCGTTCCTTTCGTTACACCGTTACAACCGCAGACAATGGTTGAATCGGGCATGGCCTCAAGAGAGCCCCCCTTACGGGTCGGCCCTTCACCAAGGAGGATGTAACGTCTTTTTTCCGAGATATCCTCACCGTCAATAAGAGATTGAAAAAGCTGTGAACCGTCAGCCACATCACCGTACATCACAAGGCCGTCAATCCTGTCTTTATTTAAATAAAGTCTTTTATATTCACGGCGACCTCTATCATGGAACTCCAGCGTTTCTACGTTTGTATCCTCATGAATGGTACCGGCAGAATAGAGTTCAATACCGGGGATCTTTAATTTCAGCGATGTGGAGCTGTTTTTGAAAGAAAGTCGACCATCGCCGGCCAGATGGTTTGCCAGTATGCGTCCATGTTCAAAGACCTGGGCCACAAGCCCAAAGGTTTGCCCCCTGTGCTGAACACATTCACCGATGGCATAGATAGCCGGATCATAGGTCTGCATGGCATCGCTGACAACAATACCCCGCTCGCAGTAAATGCCTGACTCCCTGGCCAGATCAGCATTGGGCTTTATTCCCGCCCCCATGATTACCAGATCTGTCTTAATACTGCTTCCGTCTTTAAACTTGAGGCCTGTGACTTTCTTCTTGCCCAGGACCTCTGTCGTTGCTTTTCCAAGGAGGACGGTCATGCCCATCTTTTCAAGATCTTCCTTCAAATAAGTGGCGGCAACAGGATCAAGGTTCCTCTCCATGAGCCTATCCATGAGATGAACAACGGTGACTTCAAAACCAAGGGTATGCAGCCCATGGGCCGCCTCCAGGCCAAGCACACCGCCACCGATGACTGTGGCCTTCTTTGCCTTTTTTGAGGCTTCGCTGATCTTTTCACAGTCTTTAACATTTCTAAAAGCGATGACACCTTCTTTATCTGTGCCGGGGATGGGAGGCACAAAGGGGAGTGAACCTGTTGCCAGCAAGAGTTTGTCATAACGGATCTCTTCTCCGTTATCTGCAACGACAATCCGCTTGCCCCTGTTAATCTCTTTTACGCCGTTTCCCGTATGGAGAGTGATTCCGTTTTTCTCATACCAGTCGAAATCATTAAGGGTAATCTCTTTGAGATCCTTCTTTTCAGTGAGGATATCACCGAGAAGGACCCTGTTATAATTTGGCAGTTTCTCCTTGCCAAAGATGGTTATGTTGTATCGATGAGGATCAAGCCTTAATATCTCTTCTACAGCAGAGACACCGGCCATTCCATTACCTATGACAACAAGTTCCTGTTTACCTTGAGAACTCATTTTTAAAACCTCCGGAATATCTTTTTATTTGTTTTGCTTTTTCTTTTATCTGTAGAGCAAACCCAACTTCATATCTCATCAATATATAGAGCACATGGTGTGCCAAACATGTAACCACCTGTATTTGTTGACAATTAGCTTCTAAAGATCAAAAGCAGATCTCTTTTATGCCTATTTTTTAGGCAGCCGCAGCAACTTAGTGAACCTTTTCTGTGCACAGTATCGGCCATGCCTCCTTTCATCTTGTAGCTCTACGTTTTTCTGTGTTATTCTAGGACGATGAAGATAAAAACACTGGAAGTAGGCCCACTGGCCGTAAACTGTTATCTTGTCCATGACGAGAAGGGTTCCGGTATTGTAATCGATCCCGGTGATGAAGGCAATCGCATCCTGGAAGAGGTTGCAAAAGAGGGGTTTAAGGTGACTCACATCATCGATACACACGGCCATTTTGATCACATCGGCGGGAACGGCATATTGAAAGAACAAACAGGCGCTCCATTGCTTATTCATGAGGGAGACGTAGAATTTTTAAAACATGCCGATACGGCTGCAGCCCGCTTTGGGCTCAGAGCAGAACCGTCACCGGAGCCGGATAACCTTCTCAATGACGGAGACACCATCGAATCAGGAGATCTGACCATTAAAGTCATTCATACACCGGGCCATTCACCAGGTGGCGTATCACTGCTCATTGATGGCATACTCATTACGGGTGACACTTTATTTGCCGGCTCTATCGGGCGGACTGATCTGCCCGGCGGTGTTCATGAGGAGCTTCTCAACTCTGTTCGTACACGTATCTTCACACTCGACGATGAGATAACAATCTATCCAGGTCACGGCCCCACCAGCACAATAGGTCATGAAAAGGAGAGCAATCCCTTCTTCACCACAGGCTCTTTTTCCATGGAGTTCTGATGGAAAACATTAATCCCGACCTCTTTGAGCCATACGACAGGCTCGTCAGTATTAAAATAGAAGATGAGGAATTTCAGGTGCCGGAAAACAATAGCATTTTAAGGGCCTTTCAATATGTGGGATTAAATCTCACCCACGCCAAACTCTGCTGGAACCAGGAATGTGAAAACTGCCTCTTTGCCTATACTGATGATAAAAATAAAGAGATAAAAAGGGCGCTGGCATGTCAGCAAAAGACCTTTGACGGCATGGTGATTACCCAGATGCCTGAGGGAATAAGACTACGATGGTGACGAACTTCCTTGAGGGAAAAAAAATTCTACTTGGCGTGACAGGCGGGATCGCTGCCTATAAATCGGCAGAACTCTTAAGGCTACTTATTAAGGAGGGCGCCGAGGTGCGCGTCATTATGACCTCAAATGCCGCAAAGTTCGTTGTCCCCCTCACCTTCAGGACCTTATCGGGCCACGACGTGGTGACAGACGTTTTTACCGCTGATAGTTCCTCCGGCATTGACCATATCGAACACACTGACTGGGCGGATATCTTTATCATCGCGCCTGCCACGGCAAACATGATCGGAAAACTGGCATCAGGCATCGGTGATGACGCGCTGTCCACCCTTGCCCTCGCTTTTGACAAGCCTTTTCTCATCGCCCCGGCGATGAACTCCAAAATGTATAAGAATTCTGTTGTCCAGGGAAACATCAGTCGCTTGAAAACTCATGGCTTCAATTTTGTCGGGCCCGCATCGGGCGAACTTGCCTGCGGGTACGAAGATATTGGAAGGATGTCTGAACCGGCAGTCATTCTGGAAGAGATCATTTCCCTGAGTTATGAAAAAGACCTGAAGGACAAAAAAATCCTCATTACGGCGGGTCCGACGATGGAAGATGTCGATCCTGTCCGCTTCATCAGCAACAGATCCTCGGGCAAGATGGGTTATGCCATCGCCCGGGAGGCGGCAAGACGTGGCGCAGAGGTAACGCTCATTTCAGGACCTGTTTCCCTGGAGAGGCCTGAAGGCCTGACCTGTATAAATGTAAGAAGTGCCGAAGAGATGCATAAGGCTGTGATGGCAGAAGTAGACGGCTCTCATGCTCTTATTATGGCCGCCGCCGTTGCTGACTTCAAGCCAGCCAAGCTTTCCAAAGAAAAAATCAAAAAGGGAGACGCCTCCACAATGACGCTGGAACTCTCAAAAGCACCAGATATTCTGGCAGAACTGGGAAAGGGGAAAAAGGCCAGGCTCATGGTCGGCTTTGCGGCGGAGTCTGAAAATGTTCTTGAAAATACCGCAAAAAAGCTAAAAGAAAAGAAGCTGGACCTTATAAT
>JADFVM010000262.1 GCA_015222555.1 Pseudomonadota bacterium | reverse complement strand
GCAAGCAGCGGGGTATGAGCGCGGAGACAACCTTCTTAATATATCGCGGCAAGCCGCGGGGAATGCACCCGCTAGGGATTCAAGCAAATAATAATACAAGCAGGCAAAACTGTCAAACAGAGATACCCTCTTCCATCCTGCCGACTTTATCATATAAAAGGCTACTGCATTCATCTACCCGCCCCAATAGACAGAGAGCTTGCCACAGAATGCCTGTTTAGGTTAAAATGACGCCCTTTCAGAAGTTTAATTCAGAGAGGAAAACAATTGCAGGCAAAACCACAAAAGAACAGCATTAAAGAAGCAGAAAAAAATAGTGACTACGGAAGCCGGAAGGTTTTTGGCCGTAAGGCGGTAAAACTCTCCCAAACTCAGGAAAGGCGGCTGGAGGACTCTCTGCCGGAAGTGGAAATTCCCTTTAGCACGGATGTCATCAATCCTGATCAATTTTTCGACTCCCATGGCCCCCTGCATATGGAGATCGGTTTTGGTACGGGGGAATATACATTGAGTCTGGCAGAAGCCTACCCAACGCATCGAATCATCGCCTGCGAAGTTTTTAAAAATGGCATTGCTGCACTCTTAAAGAAAATGGAAGGGAAAGACTTTAAAAATATCAGAATCATTAAAGAAGATGCCATCATGGCACTGACTGACATGTTTGAAGATGAGTCCTTTGACTATATTCACATTAATCATCCCGATCCATGGCCAAAAAAACGTCACACAAAAAGGCGCCTCATCCAGACGACTGCCGTGGAGCTATTTGAAAGGAAGCTTAAAAAAGGCGGGGAGATCTGGCTCTGTACCGATGCCACCCACTACTATGACTGGATGATAGAATGCTTCAACACCTCAACAGGTGTGGAGTTGATTTGCGACAAAGGACGGCTCCTTGATCTCAACAGAGGCCCAACGGTGATGACGCGCTATGAAAAGAAAGGACTGCTAAAAGGAAGAGCGCCTAAATATCTGAGGTATAGAAAGAGGTTGTAATCTGCCTGGCCAAAAGAACCAGACTTTTTCACACGATCGGCGCTGATTTCGTGTTGATTATCACTAATAAAATTAACTAATCTATACCGGCATCCAATCAAGCCTTTTGTTGCGCCTTTACCCAGGAATCACGCAGAGTCGATGTCCTGTTAAAAACCAGATTCCCATCCTTTGAATCAACTGAATCAACACAGAAATAGCCCTGCCTTTCAAACTGGAATCGACTCTCCGGTGCCGCGGAAGCCAGGGAGGGTTCAACCCGGCAATCCGTCAGGACTTCGAGAGAATCCTCATTCAGATAGGTTTTATAGTCTGGTCCGCCTTTTGTTCCATCAGGGTTCTCCTTCACAAAGAGACGGTCATAGAGACGAACTTCGGCTTTCAGCGAATGCCGGGCCGATACCCAGTGCAAGGTCCCCTTTACCTTGCGTCCATCCGGAGATGATCCGCCACGCGTCGCCGGATCATAGCTGCAGTGAAGGACAACAACCTCGCCCGTTTTCTCATCTTTTACGACAGACTCACATTTGATGAAAAAGGCTGAACGCAACCGCACTTCCCGGCCCGGTGCAAGACGGAAAAACTTCTTCGGCGCCTCTTCCATAAAATCTTCCCGCTCAATGTAGATCTCCTTTGAAAAAGGGACCTTTCGTCTTCCCATGTCGGGATTGCCGGGATGATTGGGAACATCCATCTCTTCAGTCTGGCCTTCAGGATAATTGTCTATAATCACCTTTAAGGGCCTCAGTACGCCCATCACCCGGGGGGCCTTCTCATTGAGGTCTTCACGTACCGCTTCTTCCAGCATGAGCATGTCGATACGGCTCTCTTTTTTGCTCACACCGATACGTTTGCAGAAGTTCCTAATCGATTCCGGCGTATACCCCCGTCTTCGCATCCCGGCAATAGTCGGCAT
>JADFVM010000261.1 GCA_015222555.1 Pseudomonadota bacterium | reverse complement strand
TGGACAGATCTTACCGGTCCGTCAAAAGGACAGAAGAAAATACCTACAAGGCGGGATTGACATCATCTCAGAGCAATCTTTCCATGGGGCTCAACTATGCCCGTTCGAAAAAGACAGCTGATGGCGGCTACGACCATCTTCGAGTCTTTGAGACCTATCACACGGATAATTTTATCACTACTGAAGCGGCAACACCGGCTACCTATTGGGACAGCCATCCCGATTTGAGGCGCTATGATATCGCTGACAGGGAGCGGGATAAACTCGGCTTTAACGTAACAATCATGGGCATGCAAAACACCTCGGTTGGTCTTTATTATAGTGCAATGGAAGATGATTACGACAAGTCCGCTTTCGGTCTGCAGGATAGGGACAATATCAACTATACTGTTGACATTACTACATCTCCTTCTAACGATCTCTCCTTCTATGCTTTCTATACCCGTGAGGAGACAGATATGACACAGGCCAGCAGAGATATCATGGGAGCAGGGCCGCCAGTCGACAAAGCAACGACTTCCCAGAATCCGGCCAGGGACTGGTCGGCAATTCATGATGACAACAATGATACGGTAGGACTCGGGACAAAGGTCGGATTTCTGGGGGGTGATCTGACTTTTGACGCTAACTACCTTTACTCCCGGTCCATAACATCTATTAACTTTACGTCGGGAGGTGGATTGGGCGCTGTCTCCGGTCTTCCTGATCTTCAAACAAAACGACATACCTTTGATTTAACAGGCAAATACAAAATTAATAAGAAAATGACAGTAGGGGCGGGATATGAATATGAAAACTACCGGTCTGACGACTGGGTAACGGACGGCTTTGACCCGGCATTTGATGCCGTAGACTTTGTGCTCACCCTTACAGATGCCGTTCCTGACTACAAAGCACATCTGTGTAAACTATTTTTAACCTATAAAATGTAAAAATAAGGTTGTCTATTTCGGTACGAAAAATGGGATGCCTACATGGAAAGAGGCTCTGGGGACAGAAAAGATATGGAAGGTACTGGCCTTTGTGGAAACTCTGGGCAACAGGAAGTAAACAATGCCGCCTAAAGGACAGGATTTTTCAAGACTAAATAAACCTTAAGCCTAAAAAGCTTAGTTAGACACAGATAAACCCCGTTAGATTTCAACATTCTTAGTGTTCTGAGATAGTTATGGTTCTATTATCTAACGGGGTAAACACTGATAAGTTATGATTGTCACAGATAAGCTCTTATGGGATTTAAGCAAAATGCTTAAACCTTTCTCTGATCTAAAGGTTTGAAAAATCATAATAAATCAGTGAAGCTCTGTGTCCAAATGCTTAATAAATCTCATTAAAAAGACTTAAAAGGTGCGGCGCCACCTGTTTCTTTCTGGAAAGCACATTTTTCAACTCATAAAGGTTGTCTTCCAGCTTCGGGTAGTCGAGAGAGAAGATAACCTCTTTGCCGGCGGCAACAAGCAGTAATGAAGTGCCTAGCACAATATCTGTCACAAGAAGGGCGGAGAGCCTGAGTCCTTTATTCTCCTTTATTTTGACGAGTTCCGCTAAAAGTTTATCCTTCTCTTCATGGAACTCATCAAAGCCGATGGTTTCCACCTGGCCAACGCCGAATTTTTCACCCTTGGCTTCAAAGGTTTTATAGTCACCCTTTACAACGGCTTCAACGCCTCTTTTTTTAAGGCTCGACGTGGCGGAAAAGATTTCACGGCCGAAACTGGTGTGGTCGAGACCCGATTTTTCTTCAAGCCATGGAACGATTGCTCTGTCTCTGTCCGTTGTTGTGGGCGATTTTAATATAATGGTATCCGACATGACGCCGGCAAGAAGGAGTCCTGCAATCTCCTTTTTTATTTCAACATTCTTCTGTTTATACATTTCAGCGATGAGTGTTGAGGTGCTTCCCACTGGCTCGCAGATAAAGGTAATAGGCTGGGTCGTATGGAAGTTACCCAGCCTGTGATGGTCAACGACCTTGAGTATTTTTACCATGTCTGCACCATCAACGGCCTGGGACAGTTCATTGTGGTCAACGAGGATAAGACTTGTTCTTGAGGGCTTAAGGAGGTTGCTTTTTGTAATGACACCTGCCATGACGCCGTTATCATCGAGGACAACAAAGCCTCTGTCTCTTCCGTTTGTCATACGCTGTTTAAGGTCATCTACAAGTTCATCTTCAGAGGTGCTTTCAAATTCATCTTTACAGATTAAAGATGCAGGTGTGCTCATCCTTACAAGAAGCGCCGTTGTGGCAGTATCAAAGGGAGAGATAATGACACTGACTTCATTAAGTTTAGCCGCTTCAATAATGGCACTGCTTACATTCAGCCCGCCCGAGACAATAAGAATGCCGATACCTCTTTCGACAGAAATCTTTTGAATTTGTTCTCTGTCCCCAACGATGACAATACATTCCCTGGTATTCGTTGTTCCAAGAACATTTAAAAATGAATCCTCTTCCATGGCGCCCACATAGACAGAAAAATATTTTCCTTTGCCGACATGAAAGTCTGAAATGACTTGAGCATTGAGCGTTGCTGTTATATTGCGAAGGGAGGTGACTACGCGCCTCGAACTTTCAGCCCCAATCTGCTCAATGTTTCTCTTGGCTACATCCATGAGTGTCAGGATGCCTGTCGGTCTACCTTGATCATCAACAACCGGCACAAAACGGATATTTTTGTCCCTGATAATTTCCATTACTTTTACAAGGGGTGTATCCTCTGTCACCGTGATCACGTCCCTGTTCATAATGTCCTGTGCCCGCGGGTAAACGTTGGAAAGGTATCTGGGTGGCTTCATGTTGAAATAATCCAGGATGAAGGCTGTCTGCGGATTAACATCACCTGCGCGGGCCGGTTCGACATTTTCCATCCCCTCGGCTCGTTTAAGTTCTGCCAGGCCGATGGCAGAGCAGATGGAGTCCGTATCCGGGTTTTTATGCCCTATGACGTAGGTTTTTTCTTTATCCATCGTTTTAATTGTTGTGCTCCAGATAGTTAATTAGAAAAATAATAGAATAGCATAACCGATATATTTTACAAAGTGTGAGTCGAAAATTCTGTTTTAAATTATTCCAGTGCCCAGGCCAACAGCAATTCCAAAAAGCATTGTCGACACAATGACCTGAATTGAGTGCAGAGTTACCTTTTTGAGTAGTTTTCTCCCTATGAAGGCCCCTGCAAAAGCGGAAAGGGTCGCAGCAGTGACAAGCAGCCCGTTGCCACTTACCTTCTCCAGCAGCCCCGTACTGTAAACAGTAAGTCGTGTAATATCCACCATGCAGGCGATGACCACACCTGTGGCGATAAACCCTTCCTTCGATAAATTACAACGGATTAGAAAGGCGCTGCGCATGGCGCCCTGATGGCCGGAAAGGCCGCCGAAGAAACCGCTTAATATGCCGCCTAGAGGGAGATGCTTCCTTTGAATGGATAGCCCTGCAAAATCAGGCAAGAGTTCGAAAATGGCAAAAAATGCCATGAGAATGGCAATAATTAATTTTACGGGCATGATATAAAACTGATGCCCTGAGATGGAATAGCTCATCAAGGGTGACAGATCAGAAAGCCATAAGAGGAGCCATGCTCCGAAGAAGGCAGAAAATATGGCAGGCAGGCCGAATTTTAAAACAGTGCTTATGTGAGCATGTCTTCCCAGAAGCGCCAGTTTAAAGAGATTGTTTAGAAAGTGAACGACGGCAGTGAGGGCGACGGCTAGGTCAAGGGGAAAGAAGAGGGCGAATACAGGCATTAAAAGTGAGCCAACGCCAAATCCGGAAAAGAGGGTCAGTGTGGATGCAAAAAGGGCAGCACTGCAGATAATGAGATATTCCATAGGGGTAGGCACGCAGAAAAGGTGAGGTGCTCTTATCCTGCCTTTTTAACCTTGATGAGGTTTGAAAAGGGGACGACTTCATAGCCTTTAGCAATGAAACTGTCAATAATATCTTCCAGCTTTTCGTGAAGAATGTCTTCCTCTCGTTCCGTGCCCAGGTGCATCAGTACAATCCCTCCGCTGGCGCTCTCCTTCTGATCGGCAAAGGCAAGGAGGCGGTCTTTAATCTGATCTGCCGTCAGATACAAGGAGGAGCTTTTATCAGCCACCCAGTCAAGGCTATCCATACTCCTTTTTGCCTTGTAATCTACAGTCCAGCCAACATGTTGATAACCCATTTTTGATGCCCACTGAAGAATTTCAGCATTAATTTCACCATAGGGTGCACGCCAGTAGGGGATCATTTCAGTGGCTGTGACAGTTTTAAAAAGTGAAGCTGTTTCTTCAAGCTCTTTTTTCAGAACTTCGAAGCCAATGCCCGGTCTTGTCATATGTTTTTTGTCTAGAGAATAGGTGGTCAGATGGGGATGGGTTAAGGTATGATTGCCGACTTCGTGACCTTCGGCTACGATTCTTTTAACGGTATGGGGATATCTTTTAATAAAGGATCCGGCCAGGAAAAAAGTTGTTTTTATTTCCTTTCTTTTGAGCACATCAAGTATTTCATTGGCAGAGCCATCACTCCATCCTCCATCAAAGGTGATGGATAGTCTTTTCCCTACCCCTTTGACTTGTGAGATGCTGTTCAACCTTGTGTGCTTTTTAACCACCCTTTTAGAGGCGGATGCTTTCATGACTTCTTTTTTCCCCGGGAGTGATGCTGCCTGTTTTGGTATTTGCAACATCCTTACCGATGGGATTTCCACCTCTTTATTTAAGACTGGAGATCCCGCTTCTATTTCAGAGGTTTTTGCCACTTGAGGATGAATTTTTTGAACTGCTGACGCCGAGTGGTTTTTTTTGGGATGTCGGTAAGAAACAGACAGGTAGGATAACAGGGCAAATGCTACGATGATAAAGACAATAACGAAATCAGCGAGGAGGACCAGTTTCCGTGTCGATTGAAGGATGTTAAACTTCTCTTTTTTCAAACAAAGGGGATTGCCTTTATACCACTCAAGGCATGGTGATGAGCAAAAATAGGGGTCATCTGGCTTATCCATTTTTTCATTTTCAAAATAGAGTTTTCCCCTGACGCACCTGTTGTTAGCATTAACTTTCTCGTTAGCAATCCCTTGGGTCTCTTCTATATCCAGTGCATCTGACATGGGTGATAATTGTATTTGTCCTGCTATTAAAAGGCAAGAAAAAGATTAAATTATTTTAGGCCTAAGTCGCTCCTGAAACGGCCTGGAATTCGATTATTGATGATCGATTGAACGGTAAAAGTCAACAGATCTATTTATTGCCATATCAAAAAAAATGAAAGTGAATATTGATATAAAAGGTTCTTGTATGTTATTATACGAAGTTTCTCCGCAACTGCTTTTGACATATGGGGTTCATTCCCCTTGGCATGGAGTGCGGGAAATAGGACACTAAATTAAACAGTAAGGGAGTAAAAAATGGCTAAAAGGATTTTTCTCGATTTTGATGGTTTCTGGATTGAAAGAAGTATGGAGAAATTACCGAAACAGTCCGGAATCTATATGGTTTATGAAGGACTCTATGATGAAGAGACCAAGAGTGTGCATCTGGAAAAGCTTATTTATGTCGGTGAAGCGGACAATGTAGGCGAAAGTGTTAATGGTCATGAAAAATTTGAGGAATGGAAAGGCGCGTGTGGCGAGAAAAGTGAACTCTTTTTTGCCTTTGCTCCAGTGGAAGGCCCCAACAGGGAAATGGCGATGGCAGCCATTATTTACGAACAGGCGCCGCCTTTAAATGATAAATATAAGGATCTGTTTCCCTTTGAAGATACGGAAATGGAGATTGCCGGTAAGACAGGGCTATTGGTCAGTACCTTTGAAGTGGTTAGTGAACATGTTGTATTTAATGAAGATGAGGACGAGGGCGAACAAGAAAGTTCCGCCTGTTAAATATTGTAAGGGTAGGCAGGCCCTTAAATGTTGAGTTGCTTCATTAAAATTGAGTAAATATCGATTAAATTTATGTGCAGGGCATATTTATTGCCCTGCATTTTTTTTGTCTAGCCCAGATGAACTGGATAAGTACCTTCACAAAGTTGTTTTCTGCCAGAAAAACGCAGAAAATAACTTCTAAGGTACTAATGCGCTTCAGCCCAATTCCTGCCAATACCGATATCTACAAGGAGTGGGGCCTTAAGTTGGACCACGCCTTCCATCTCTTCCCTGATCAGTTCTTGCATGATATCAGTCTCATTTTCAGGCACTTCAAAAACAAGTTCATCATGAACCTGCATGATCATCTTTGATTTTAGTCCCTCTTTATTTAATCGTCTGAAGATATTCACCATGGCTACCTTGATGATATCGGCGGCGCTTCCCTGAATAGGTGCATTGATTGCCACCCTTTCAGCGAATTGTCGCTGATTCATATTGCCTGCATTTATCTCTGGGATATAACATCTCCTGTTCATAATGGTTGTTACATATCCCTTCTCTCTTGTGCTTTCAATGGATGCATTCATGAAGTCTTTTACCGCTTTGTATTTGTCAAAATAGCCTTCTATATAGGCCTTGGCGACTTTCAGGCTCACGCCAAGTTCTTTTGAAAGGCTGAAGGGACCCATTCCATACATTATTCCAAAGTTGACGACTTTGGCCTCACGCCTCATCTGGTCTGTCACCAAAGCAGGGAAGATACCGAAGATATCCGATGCCGTTCTTCTGTGAATGTCTTCTCCCTTTGAAAAAGACTGTATAAGAACATCATCGCCCGACAGATGCGCCATGATCCTTAATTCCACTTGAGAATAATCTGCCGCAATAAGGGAAGAGCCTTTCTCGGGAATAAAGGCCTCTCTGATCTTTTTACCCAGGTCTGTTTTTATGGGGATATTTTGCAGGTTGGGATTACTGGAGGATAATCTCCCCGTTGCAGTGACCGTCTGGTTATAGCTTGTATGGACCCTTCCTGTTCTTTCGTTAATCATCTTTGGCAGGGCATCAATGTAGGTGGATTTAAGCTTGGCAAGCGACCGGTACTCTAAAATGAGGGAAGGAAGTTCATGATGCTCTGCCAGGTTTGTTAAGACTTCGTTGTTTGTAGAATAACCTGTTTTTGTCTTTTTCCCTTTGGGCAGGTTTAGCTTTTCAAAAAGAATAACGGCAAGCTGTTTGGGCGAATTAATATTAAATTCCTCACCTGCAATTTCATAAATCCTGGAGATAAGCTTGTCCATGCTCTGATTTAGTTCCGAAGACATTCTGCCCAGCAATTCACTGTCAATCTTTACTCCTGTCATTTCCATCTCTGCCAGGACTTCAAGGAGCGGCATTTCCACCTGATGAAAGAGGCCCGTAAATCCATCGCTTTCCAGCTTTGGCAAAAGCATCTCCGACAAGAGGTAAACGGCATCGGCATCCTCTGCGGCATAAACCAGGGCTTTATTAATTGAGACTTGATCAAAGGTAACCTTTTTGGGGTCGCCTACAACCTCTTTGTAAGACATCATTTCATGGTCCAGGTATTCTCTTGAAACTTCATCCAGTGAATGTGAATGACGGGTCGGATTAAGTAAGTAGGAGGCGATCATTGTGTCGCAGTAGATGCCCTTTATGCTTTCATCATATTTTTTGAAAACTGAAAAATCATATTTCAGGTTATGACCTGTTTTTCGGATCTTCCCGTTATTCAAAATTGGTCTTAATAGATCAAGAACATCCTTCAAGGCAGGTTGCTCGGGTGCTTCATCATAGGAGTGGCCCATAGGAATATAAAATGCTTCATGGGCTTTGAAGGAGAGTGAGATACCTACAATTTCAGCCTCCTGAGTATTGAGGGACGTCGTTTCAAGGTCAATGGATAAAAGAGTCTCTTCATTCACTCTTTCCAATACCGATTTTATTTCCTCCAATGTCATAAGCAGGTGGTAATCTTCTCTTGAAAGCGATGCCCGTGGGGCCAGGTCTTTGAGAAAACGGGAAAGCTCAAGTTCCTTGAATAGTTCTCTTAACTTCCCCGTGTCAGGTTCGCTCAGTGTAAGCTCGTCAGTTTTCACCTCAAAATCGAGTTCACATCTGATTGTTGCCAGTTCCCTGCTTAAATAGGCGAGATCCCGGTTATCTTCCAGCTTTTCTCTCAATTTGCCTTTTATCTCTCCTATATGTGAATAGAGGTTGTCCATAGAGCCATATTCAGTGAGCAGTTTTTTTGCTGTTTTCTCCCCCACTCCGGGAACGCCGGGAATATTGTCGGAACTGTCGCCCATGAGCCCTAAGAAGTCGATCACTCTTTCAGGCGTGACACCAAACCGTTCTCTTACAGCGTCAGCGTCAATGGTAATGTCTTTCATTGTATCGAGAATGGTCACATTGGGAGAAACCAGCTGCATCATGTCCTTGTCCCCTGTGATTATGATCACCTCAATTCCCGCATCTTCGGCTTTCTTCGCCATTGTTCCGATAATGTCATCGGCCTCCACGCCTTGTTGCATTAAAACGGGCAGATTAAAACCTTCTACTACCCTATGGATGTAAGGTATCTGTGGGATTAGGGCGTCAGGCATGGCAGAGCGGTTGGCTTTATATTCTTTATAAACTTCGTGGCGGAAGGTGGGCCCTTTTGCATCAAAGGTTACAGCGAGATAGTCTGGATTCTTTTCTCTAATCACTTTTAAAAGCATGGAGGTAAAGCCATAAACGGCGTTTGTCGGCAGCCCTTTGGAATTGCTCAGATAAGGAAGGGCGAAAAAGGCTCTGTAGATATAAGAACTGCCGTCTATGAGGAAGAGTTTCTTCCTGGGGACAGCCTGTACATTGTTTTCAGACATGTAATGAATAATAAACTAAGAAATTAATAGGAACGTTAATGGGCTGGACTTTGAGGAGTATATCTTTGAACTATCTACAGGTCAATGATTTAAGGACAATAATAGAATATGTGAAGCCTTTTCATCAATATTGTCAGGATAGCCTGATTTGAAAGTGGACTATGCCCATGTCACTTACATTAATCAGGTGTCGGGCGCGAGGATTTTACGAATAATGCGCCTTTAAATAATCAACGATATCGTCTGACTCATGCATCGGTTTGCCATCGATGGCAAGACAGGGCACCTGGGTTTTGCCAGCAAGTGACATTAATTCATCACGAAAAGCCGGGTTTTCCATTATATCTCTCATTTCCATTTCCATTCCAAGCTCGCCGGCAACGTTTCTCACCTTTGCACAAAAGTAACAGCTGTCGAAATGATATAAAATCAGTGACATTAATCTCTCCTTTACAAATTTTTTACTCTGCCATTAAGATGGAGATATTGTCAGAAAGATTCGTTCAAATATTTAGGTGGATTGGTTTGTCCCGTTTTAAGGTGCGGGAAGGGCTTATCTTGAAGACTCTTCGCCCATTTCTTCCATGGAATGTTGAAGGTCAAGTCTTGCAATGAGTGCCTTTGCATATTCCACATGGGACCACATCAGGGGGGCTGCGAAAACAATATGTTTAGCCTCGGGGTGCACTTTTTGCCTTTCCAGGATTTCGTCGTAACTGCGCTTCATGTTATTTAATTCTTCAAGTATGTAATCAAAGGGGATATCTTCTACCATGATTTCCCTGTAAAATTCTTTGTTGTAGTCCAGACCACTGCTCCATTCCAGCTTCATGAACTCCTCAAAGCGTTTGTATGTGCTCAGATGTTCAGGGATAAAACCTTCCTCGGTTTTGTAGAGATCAATTTCGCTGAGAATTTTATCGGCCAGTTTTAATTCACCTATCTTATAATAATACCTGGCCAGTATGGCCGTATACTGGAGCCATGGTCCGTTGCCAGCATGGATGTGCGTGTGAACATCTTCGGTAAAGGGAAGGTATCTCTGGAGCATGCCAAGTTCGGGATCCCAGAGATGGTTGGCCATGAAGTCGATGGTATTTCTGATAATCGTTGAATTCAGCTTCAGGAAACCGAAATAGAAGGGGCTCATAAGGGTAATGTCCGGTTTATAGTCGTAGTC
>JADFVM010000260.1 GCA_015222555.1 Pseudomonadota bacterium | reverse complement strand
AAAAGTTCAAAACCGTTCATTACTGGCATATTGATATCAGTTACAAGACAATCAATATTCTCTTTATTTAATATTTCCCATGCTTCCGCACCATTTGATGCCAGATGAACATGGAATTCTTTACTCAGATACTCTGCAGTAGATTCCAATAACACTGGCTCGTCATCAACCAATAAAATTATTTGTTTTTCCAAAGGCACCACCCACTAATAGAAAGGAAAATATTACAGACTAAAATTACCACAATAACTGAGGCTTGTCGCGACACATATTGCTGAATGTGCGACATATATTGCGGTTTTGTCGTTTTTTTTGGAAATCCGGGAAATGAGTTTTAAAAGAGAGTGTGGAAGAGAAGGATTGGAAAATATAAGCTGTAAAAGTTAAAATTTGACCTGACATTCGGTGTCAGATTTATTGTTAACTGCACCTACAAGTCCTCAAAAATTAAAAGAATGAAAATTAACCATTACGGAGAGAAAGTGTGACATGAGTTAGAGAATAAAGAGGTTTTAACCAGTTAAAACCAGATTATATTTCACATGTTTGTTACCGGCATGATGAAAGAATAGCTTGTGGAATATCACTAAGTGAAATAACTTTTTGTGCCGCACCCAGTTTTATAGCTTCCTTGGGCATACCAAAGACAATGCTGCTCTTCTCGTCCTGCGCTATTGTTTTGGCACCCGCTTCCTTCATTTTTAAAAGGCCTCCAGCACCATCAGCTCCCATGCCGGTCATAATTACACCCACACTATTTGCGCCGGTATAGGTAGCTACCGACTCAAAAAGGACATCTACCGACGGGCGCTGGTGAAAAACCGGCGGATTCTGGTTTAGCTTTACATAGTACCTGGCTCCACTTCTTTTAAGCACCATGTGATGGTTTCCGGGGGCTATCAAGACAACTCCAGGATAAACTCCGTCTCCCTCACGGGCTTCCTTTACATCCATTGCACATTGCTCGTTCAGTCTCTTAGCAAACATTTTGGTAAACTTCTCCGGCATATGTTGAACGATTACTATCCCGGGGCTGTTTGCCGGCATACTGATTAAGACTTCTCTAATCGCCTCCGTCCCGCCCGTTGATGCACCTATTGCTACAATCTTGTTAGTGCTTTGAGCAAGGGCCTTGGTGGTTAACGGCTGGCGTCTTTTATCAACTGCCTCTTTTCTTGCGTCACGTTTCTTTACTTTGGCCGTAGCTGCTATTTTAACTTTTTCGATGATACGGGCCGATACGATTTCTAATCCTTTGGTGATATCCATTTCCGGTTTCGCAATCACCTCGACAGCACCCGCTTCAAAGGCTTTCATCGTTGTTATAGCTCCTTTCGGGGTGAGTGAGCTGACGATGACTACGGGTATAGGAAAATGTTTCATCAGTTTTTTCAGGAATGTAATACCATCCATTCTTGGCATCTCAACATCGAGTGTAATCACATCTGGGTGGTATTTTACAATCTTGTCCCTCGCTATGTACGGGTCCGGTGCCGTTCCAATGACCTCTATACTTGGGTCCTTCGACAGAATTGATGAGAGGAGGTTTCTAACAACAGCGGAATCATCAACGATTAGAACCTTTGTCTTCACATTATTCTCCCCTTTTTTTGATATTGACTTCTCTACTACTTTTAACGAAACAGTGCCTTATTACTTCACATGAAATGCCAGTCCTGGTTTCGAATATTTTTAACCTTATAGGCAACGACTTCATTTTTTTGTGTATTAAAGGATATCTTCCTACCGACATGACCACCTATATCCTCAGATATTACCCTGATCCTGTATTTTTGGAGAGCTGTGCGTGCAGCCTCAATATTTTTCGGTCCGAACGTTTTTTTCTCTACAGGGATATCCAGAGGCTCTGCTCCGCCAAATATCTGGGCTTCCAGATCTTTTAAGTTGGAGCCGAAATCATTCATGGCCTTAATGAGAGCATATATTGCAACATTGCCATATTCCACCGTCCTCCTTTGACTGGCATCTGCCTTGGGGAAAATAAAGTGGCACATTCCACCAAACTTTTTTTTTCTTTCCCACAGAGTTACTGCAACCGCAGATCCGAGAACCGTTGATATCACCGTTGCTTCCCTGTTTACGAAAACCGTTGCCGGTTCGAGAAAGATCGCAGTAGGTGCCATTTTGTCATTCATAATAGGTTAAAAGAGGTCACTACTTTTCTTTATATATCTTAACTTGGCAACACCAGTATTAGTATAGAAAAGAAGCCTTCTTCCTCGGCTGCCACCTGTGTCGGAACTAATGATGGGAATTCCTTCAGCTTCAAGCAGGTCCCGGGCGAGGATTATATTTCGCTCACCAACATTAATCAGGCCATGAGCGTTCTCATGAATAGTAGACCCTCCGAAAACCTTTGCCTTGAGGTTTCTTTTTTTTGAGCCGAGCACCACCAGTTTCTCTGTCAGCTTTTTTATAGCTATATTACCGTACTTAGGTTCCGAAAGCCCTTCACCGTTCCAGAGGGGGAGCATGTAGTGGTTAATTCCTCCAATTTTATTAATGGGGTCCCATAAGCAAACAGCAATACATGAACCTAGAATAGTTGTTACAATATAGGGATTATAGTGTGCAAATAAGTTTCCTGGATGAAGATAGTGGGTTTTTTCTTCCAACGAAAGTGATTCCAGATTCATCAGAATTCCTCATCTGCATCACAAAAGAATTCTATTCCCGTTGTAGAAATCCCTCCTATTTCATTTTCCATCTGTTTTTTACACATCAAAGTAAATGAGCTTCCCTCGCCCGGCTGGCTCTCTACGGAGATAAGACCATCAATACTTTCTACTGCTGCTTTAGTAACACTTAGTCCAAGACCGTGTCCCATATATTTTTTTTGAGTCCCAGCATCCAACTGTTTAAATCTGTCGAATATGATCTGCTGGTCTTTGCTCTCAATACCAATACCTTCATCTTTAACGGTAAAGAAAAACTCTTCATCGCTCTCTCCAAAAGATATCTCAAGCCTCCCCCCTTCCCTGTTAAAATTAATTCCATTTCTGAGAAGGTTTAAAATGGCAATAAAGAGCCTGTCCGAATCAGTATTAATCCAGATGTCTTCGGGACCTTCTTTAATTAAATTAATTTTGTGTATCTCCATGAACGGTGTAAGATTTTTCAAACAGCTGTCTATAATGGAGTTTAGGTCCGTTTTTGTAATATTGAGTTTTGATTCGCCGGCCTCCAGATCGGCTGCCATTAATACATTCCTTATTTGAAAATCAAGGTTTAAAGCTTCCAGATAAATCATTCGTATAAAAGAGCTTATGTCTTCCTCCTCAAAGCTTTTCATGACTGAAAGCTCACCACTGAGAGCAACCAGTGTTGTCAGAGGGTTGTTTATCTCATTTCTTATATTGGAGAGGAAGTTGGATTTTAAACTTTCAGAATCCTGAAGTTTTTTATTAACATCTTCCAGGTTAAGAGTGGTAGCCCGCAAATCATTGATTGCCCTGTTTTTTTCATCAAGTCTCTTCTTTACTTCTTCTATCAATTTTTCATCAGAGATATCCATATCCAATATTTCCTCCCTTCCCGGATGTAGATGGAAAACAAAAACTTTTTATATGAGGTCCGACTTAAAGTTACCTCATTTTTTCATATAGATTGTAGGTTTTACGTAAACCAAAGGACTCTCATGCCCGGTAAGACTCTCCGCATGTCCCAGGAAAAGATATCCCCCTTTTTTCAGATGATGATAAAGTCTGTCAATGATTGCTCTCTGCGTAGCCTTGTCAAAATATATCATCACATTCCTGCAAAAGATAAAATCGAACTCTTTTTTAAAAGGATAGCGGGGAGCGGTAAGGTTCATCCTTCTCGCCACAACCATATCTCTTATATCTCTCTTAACCTTGACATAACCTTCCTTGTCTCCTTCTCCCTTCAGGAAGTGAGCACTTAAAACGCTTTTCGGCAAGGACTGGATCCTGACGTCCCTGTAAAGCCCTTCTCTCGCAACCTTTAAAACCTGGGTATTGATATCAGTTGCAAGGATCTTGACATCCCAGCCTCTTGGTTCCATTAAAAGATCTGAGATCGTCATTGCCATTGAATAGGCTTCTTCCCCTGTGGACGAGGCGGCAGACCAGGCCCTTATCCTGATGCTCCCCCTCTTTTTCTTCTCTTCAATGAGCCCTGGCAAAACTTGCTCTTTAAGAAAATCAAAATGCTTCGGTTCCCTGAAAAAGCTGGTCAGATTTGTGGAAATGGCATCGAAAAGATGGGTCAGTTCATTTCTGTTTTCCTCCGTGACATAACGGTAATACTCTTTAAAGGTACCTATATCGAGGAGTCTCAACCTTTTTCCAAGCCTTGATCTCAACAGCTCTTTCTTGGCAGCCCCCAGGTTGATGCCTACAGACTGATAGACAAGGTTACTTAAAAGGTCGAATTCCCTGTCCGATAGTTTAAATGATGAAGGTTCTATTTTTCACCTCTCCATATATCCATTTGCAGGCGTACTGCAATGAATCTAATTTCATGGATCTAATTTCAATGTTGATTTCCCGGTACTTTTAGACTGTCTTTTAGTCCATTCGTCTTCTGCTGCATTCACGAGCTGCAGTTATTGCAATCCTTGAGTCCTCTTAAAACTCCTTAAAGTCATCTTCTTCCATTGGGATTACATCACTTGCTGTCACCAGCCTTTCTGCATTGCCTACTTTTCTGGCAGCCAGACCCCCATTTGAAGGATTCTTGTGCAGAAGCTCATTTACCGCTTCCGAAACACTTCCGACCTTTTTTATAGCCCTCCTTTTAACATTTGCGCCAGTCGAGACCCTATCCACACTTCCCGCGCCTCCGATTATCTCTGACAGCCTTTCCACAAGGCCTCTAAGGCTTTCAGACTGAGAAGAGAGTTCCTCGCTGGATGAGGCCGTCTCTTCCGAGAATGCTGAATTCTGCTGGGTCAACTGGTCCATCTGCGTGATCGCTTTTGTCACCTGGTTGATCCCTTCGGCCTGCTCCCTTGATGCGGCGGCTATCTCGGAGATAAGGTCGGATGCCTTTGTGGTGTTTGTAACAATCTCCGCGAGGACCTCACCTGATTCCGTCGCAAGTTCGCTGCCAGCCTTGGCCCTGTTGGTACTCTCCTCAATCAGTCCGGCAGTTGTCTTTGCCGCCTCGGCGCTTCTTCCCGCCAGGTTCCGTACCTCTTCGGCAACAACGGCAAACCCCTTTCCGTGCTCCCCAGCCCTGGCAGCCTCTACAGCGGCATTAAGGGCCAACAGATTTGTCTGGAAGGCGATCTCGTCAATCACCTTGATTATTTTAGACACTTCTTCGCTGCTCTTGTTAATTCCATTGACGGCATCGATCATTTTTCTGACCGAATCAGCCCCCTTCACAGCTGTGTCCTTGGCGACGGTGGAGAGCTTCTGGGCCTGTCCCGCATTGTCCGCATTCTGCTGCACTGTTGAGGACATCTCCTCCATAGAAGAAGAGGTCTCTTCCAGTGATGCTGCCTGCTCGGTGGCCCCTTCAGCCAGGGACTGACTTGATGATGAGATCTGGGAAGAGGCGGATGCCACCTGGTCTGAACCTTCGGCAACGCCCTCTATGACTTCGTTAATAGGCCTGGTGATGCTTCGGGTAATAATTACGCCCAACGAGATGGCAAGGATAAAGCCGATGATCATACCTACAGATATCTGGGTAATTGATGCCGAGGCTACACTCTTGGATGATGCGGCGGCAGTATCAATATCTACCTTTGCCCGTTCCTCAACTCCCTCCAGGATCATCTGAATCTTGATCCCCACTGCATCGGCCTTTTCGTCCGTCTCTCCTATACTGGCCCGTACCCCCGCAAGTCTATTATGAATCGCCAGAAGCTTTTCCCCGGCAGGATTGAACTGCTGATCGTTGACCTTGTCAATTTCAGTGACGAGATTCCTGATATCCGCGATATCTACAGCCGCAATCATGCCTTCATCGGTATTGCCCCCCCTCAAAAGGACGGATATCCAGCCATCAAACACTCCCATCTTTGCCTTGAACTCTTTTTCAAGCTCAGTGAGGGCGCCCGCCTCGAAACTCTGGCCCGACTCTTCAA
The DNA here is from genome assembly GCA_015222555.1 of Pseudomonadota bacterium. Classification (GTDB taxonomy): domain Bacteria; phylum Desulfobacterota; class JADFVX01; order JADFVX01; family JADFVX01; genus JADFVM01. The sequence goes on along the minus strand of JADFVM010000260.1, from coordinate 4,431 downwards.
TGGCGACTCTCGCCTCGGCAACAGTGGCTTTTATCTCCATTGACATGTCGGCCCAGGTGCTTTCCTTCTTTATTATCTGCTTGGCCGACTTACCTGCGGAAATTAGTGATCCTATCCTCGCCTTTACCCGATCCTCCATGTCCCCGGCAGAGGCAATAATTTTATCGTAGGCCTTCTCAAATTTTCTCATCGTTGTTTCGGATTCCGCAAGGAGCTCTATTTCCTCCTTCTTCGTATCATTAATCTTTTTAATGAGCGGCTGAAACCTGTTGTTATGGAATTCATCGGCCTCCTTCACGAGTTGTCTCAGCTTGTCGTCTTTCGAGGCATAGATCATCCCCATCTCAGTCTTGGCCCCGCTTAAGATGCCGTCAGCATAGCTGTCGAAGTTCACAACAAGATCTTCATGCTCCTTCCATATCTCATCGACCCCTTTAAGGTCTTCCGCTTCAAGCATCTCCATGATCCCCAACTGGTCCTTGGAAACGGCAAGTTTCATCTCCATGGCGGCGTCGGCCAGCGGAAATGTCTCTAAAATGATTTTTGTCTCATCATCCATGACAGTCGCTGCACGAAATCCCACCAGACCGACGACAAGGACCGCCAGTGCAACGACGATAAACCCGGTGATCAGTTTTTTCCCCAAACTCACATTTGCAAACATACCTTTCCTCCTTAGAGATTTATTAATTTTAGTACTTATTTTTAAGCTGCGGGATTGAGAATATATCAACCGGCATCTTCCCCCCCATTGGCCCCGTCAGTCTGCATTTCTTCCATCAGGACAAGTTCTTCCGACGTCAGAACCTTGTCGATGGCCAGGAGGATCTTAACCTTTCCCTCTACCTTTCCCATACCCAGAATATAGTTTGTGTTGATCTTTGATCCGAAAGAGGGTGTGCCTTCTATGTTTTCCGAATTAATGTCCACGACTTCCGATACGGTATCCACAGCAATCCCCATTAAGACATCATTGACATCGACAACGATAATGCATGTCTTATTGTTATAGTTCTCCTTATCAATCCCGAATTTAAGGCGGAGATCAATAACCGGAATAACCTGCCCCCGCAGATTGATGACACCCTGAACATAAGCCGGGGTCTGCGGCACCGTTGTGATGTCCATAAGTCCTATGATTTCCCTTACTTTCAATATTTCGAGGCCATACTCTTCACCTTTGAGCTGGAAAGTAAGGAACTTACCACCATCGATCCTTATTATTTCTTCCTGCATTGCATCTGTTTCCATCATCCCTCCTCTAAATCTTTATATTCCCGGAAGTCTTCCTGGGCAGTGTCATGACTCCGCATTTTTCCCGTCTTATTGAATAGACAAGTCCAATATGCCTGCCGTATCTAGAATGAGACCGACTTTCCCGTCTCCCAGAATGCCCCCTCCCGAAATCCCCCTTAATCCTCTAAAACCTTTTCCCAGGCTTTTGATGACTACCTGCTGCTGTCCCAACAACTCGTCCACCAGAATGCATCCTCGTCTTCCTTCGCCTTCGACAAGAATTACCAGTCCATCCCATGGACATTTACTGGATGATTCGACATTAAAAAGACGATTCAACCTCGTAACCGGAAACAACTCATCCCTTATCTTTATCATCTCTCCTTTTTCCTTGACGGTGAATAGATGCTCTTTTTCCGGTTTAATCGATTCGATAATGGAGACGGTCGGGATGACATACCTTTCATGGCCAACTTTGACAACCATCCCGTCGATAACAGCCAAAGTAAGCGGCAGCCGTATGAAAAACGTCGTCCCTTCACCGGGCGTGGAGCGGATATCCACCTTCCCTTTTAGTCTCTCTATATTTTTTTTAACAACATCCATTCCGACTCCCCTGCCTGACACACCGGTAATCTCATCTGCCGTAGAGAACCCCGGTTCGAATATCAGATGGTCAATCTGGTTGTCATCGAGAACGGTGGTCCCGTCTATGAGGCCATTTTCCAAAGCCGTATCGAGGATTTTATCCCTGTTAAGCCCTTTACCATCGTCACTGATTTCAATGATGATATTGCCTCCCTGATGATAGGCGCTTAACTCTATAATTCCCCTTGGGTACTTACCGTTTTTTAACCGCTCTTCATTATTTTCTATACCATGATCCACGGCATTCCTGATAATGTGCAGAAGCGGATCCCCAATCTCATCGATCATTGTCTTGTCCAGTTCCGTCTCTTCGCCGTAAATACAAACTTCTACTTCTTTTCCAACCTTCCTTCCCACATCCCTTGCCACTCTCGTCATCCTTTGGAATATCCCTTTTACGGGAAGCATCCGTATATTCATGACGAGTTCCTGAATGTCTCTGGTGACTTTTGACAGTTGGGAGAGCGTTTTCAACAAATCATTATCTGCAAATTGCATCATTGCTTTGTTGTGACAAACCATTGTTTGGGAAACAACGAGTTCTCCGACCAGATTCACAAGATGGTCCAGTTTATCAATGTCTACCTTGATCGGTATTTTGGATGACAAGCCCATTTTTTTCTGTTTTAAGAGCGCTTCTTCTACCTTTTCTTCGCTAGTTGCTCCCTCAGCAACAAGGATTCTTCCTATAGGCTGAGACTGTTTTTCAAGGGCTTTTCTAAGCTGGTCTTCCGTAACTTCTCCCATTTCAATCAGGATGTCACCGATCTTGCCTGACGGAACCTTAGGGGAAGAAGTTTTTTCTTCTTCTTTAGAGGCATCCCAGAATAATTCAGCTTGCTGATTCTTTAAGATCTCTTCCATGGAAATTTGTCGAACTTCAACTCTTAAGGTTCCATCCGAAAATTTAACCAATTCATTTAATTCACCGGAACCAAGATTCGAAGTGTACAGAATCTCTATGTTCTTAATGTATAGCTTGGAGGGATCAAGATCTTTTAAGAGGGGCAGATTTTCGATATTTGATTTGCTTTTAACAATATCGCCATGGGAATCAAGGGTTTTGAGAAGGGAAAGAGGATCAACGCCTTTCGTAAAACAATCTTCATCAATATGAATGACCACATAATGCAAATTTTTGTTTTCTTTTATGGCAATAGCGACCTTTTCATTTTCATCATTCAATAATTCCATCAGTAAGTTTTTTAAGCTGTTGCCTGCCGCATCGGCTTCTTTTTTTTCAATTTTCACTTCTTTACTGGATAGAACTTCTTTTATCTTTTTTACAAGATATTTTCCTGTCAACGCATCTGTATCTTCGCCCTTGGCATAATTTGCAATCACCTCCTTCAAAATATCCAGACCTTCAAAGAGAATATCCATGATCACCGGGGAGGGTTCAATATTATTTGATCTCAAATAATCAAGAAGATCTTCGAGTTGATGGGTAATATCCTCAAGAACCTTTATACCGAAAATGCCACCCGATCCCTTAAGGGTATGGAAATGTCTAAATACCGCATTTAAAGTTTCAAAATTTGAAGGCTCGTTTTCAAGTTTGACAAGGAGGTTGTCCAGGCTCTCAAAGACTTCCTGGGCCTCTGCAAAAAACGTCTCTTTCAGTATTCGAAGCTCATCAAATTCATCTGTTCCCATGACTGTTCCATTTTTAGTTTTTAAAGTTGATTTGCCACATAATTAAGGTCCCTAAAAACCACTATAGCTTTATGGATGTTCATTAGGGCTTACTTTATTAATAACTGCTACTAGTTGTTGAATCTGAAATGGCTTTACGATCCAACCCGTTGCGCCTGCAGCTTTCCCCTCTGCCTTTTTATCGGTATGAGAATCGGTAGTAACCATAATGATTGGCGTATACTTGCATTTAGGAAGGTTTCTTATCTCTTTTATGAGAGCGATCCCATCCATGTTCGGCATATTAATGTCTGTAATGATTACACTAAAATTTTCGTCTTTACCCAACATTTTCAATGCATCGATACCGTCCTTTGCGGTAACCACACTGTAACCTTCTTTCGACAGCGCAAAGGATATCAGCTGAAGCATGGTTTCCGAATCATCCACTGCAAGAATTTTTTTTGGCATGAATCCCTCCTCCTTTCTTTCTTTTCGAAATTTTTGTATATTTTGAATAAATTTGGTCCATCAGAATTTAAGTTTTTAATTGAAAAATGTGTACTAAATACTAATGCCCATTATCTTTAAATCATTTTTAATTAGGGGATTAACACTTTCGATCCTGAGATCTTTAAAATATTCATCCGCAATGATCAGCAGTTGAATGCCATGTGTTGAGATCGATTCAACTTGATTCAGGTCAATCAATATTTTTTTTCTTCGCTTATTTAAAAGTTCAAGCAAAACCCTACAGAGTTCGGTGATATTGTTCATGTCCATATGCTTTTCGTTTACAATAATCCTGTTCCCCTTTATTTCTATACCCAATTAGTGTCTCCCTTCTTAAGGTGATTCCCTAACTCACCACTGTTAAAATTGAATTTCTGCTCATATAATGATTTCAGTTTT
>JADFVM010000259.1 GCA_015222555.1 Pseudomonadota bacterium | reverse complement strand
GGTAAGAATATCAATGCTGTGGCATGCGCTTCAACGGGCGACACCTCTGCCGCCTTAGCCGCATATTGTGCCGCGGCGGGAATTCCAGCCATTGTTTTCCTTCCAAAGAATAAAGTGTCACTTGCCCAGCTTATACAACCCATTGCAAATAATGCACTTGTTTTGTCTCTCGATACCGATTTCGACGGATGTATGGAAATCGTCAAACAGGTTACATCAGACGACACCATTTATCTGGCCAATTCAATGAATTCACTCAGAGTTGAAGGCCAAAAAACAGTGGCCATAGAAATCGTCCAGCAATTCGACTGGAATGTGCCCGACGTCATTATTATTCCGGGAGGTAATCTCGGCAATGTGAGCGCCCTCGGGAAAGGTTTCCTGCTTATGGAAGAACTGGGAATAATCAACAAACGCCCAAGGATAGTCGTTGCACAGGCTGAAAAAGCCAACCCGCTCTACAGAAGCTACCAGACCAAATATGAGCATTTTGAAGCGATGCAGGCCCAGAAAACGTTGGCCAGTGCCATCCAGATCGGCAACCCGGTAAGCTATGAAAAAGCAGTAAAGGTATTAAAGGAGTTTGACGGTATCGTAGAGCAGGCCACAGAACAGGAGCTGGCCGATGCCGCCGCCAGGGGAGACAGGACAGGGATGTTCAATTGCCCTCATACCGGTGTTGCCCTTGCGGCCCTCATCAAACTTGTAAAACGGGGCGTTATAAAATCCTCGGAAAAGGTTGTCGTTATATCCACTGCCCATGGACTCAAGTTTACTGAATTCAAGCAGGGGTATCACGAAGGAACGCTTAAGGATGTGGAATCAAAGTATGCCAACAGGCCTGTCGATCTTCCGGCCAATGTTGACGATGTAAAAAGGGCCATCGATGAACGTTTCAGCAAGGATTAACTTTATCCTAACCCGGATGAACCGGACTATTTTCAGTACCCCCTTGAGGGGTGTAAGTGCCTTCACAAAATAATATTCTACCAGAAAATCGCAGAATATTATTTCTAAGTTACTAATTAATTAAGAGAATAAGGATCTTTTTATGATTAAAAATAAGAAAAATATTTCGACCATCGCCATTCATGGCGGGGAGGAAAAAGTTCTTCCGCAACGGTCACTGACATTTCCCATCTTTCAGACCTCGACCTACTATTTTAAGGATACGGCAGAACTTGTTGATTATATGGAGGGTAATGTCGAAAGAGGTGAGTATGGCCGCTACGGTAATTACACGGAACGCGTAGCTGAAAAAAAGCTTGCAGAGCTCGAAGGCGCTGAGGAGTGCGTTCTTTTTTCGACAGGCATGACAGCCGTCACCTTTACATTGCTGGGTATGTTGTCAAAGGGACAGCATCTTGTTATTACCAGTGACAGCTATAGAAGGACGCGGCAGTTTTGTCTTACCTATCTGAAAAAGTTCGGTATTGAAGTGTCGGTTGTTGAGCCGGACGACTATAAGGCGATGGAAGATGCCATTCAGGAAAACACGAAAATTATCTTTTCCGAGTCTCCAACCAATCCATACCTCAATGTCCTGGACCTTGAAAAAGTTGTTGAAATCGCGAAGAAACACAGAGTAAAGACGATAATTGATGCCACCTTTGCGACACCCTATAATCAGCGTCCCCTTGACTTTGGTATCGATATTGTTACTCACAGTGCCACAAAATATCTTGGTGGGCATAATGATATCCTTGGTGGCGCCATTTTGGGCAAAGCGCCAATTATCAATGCCATCCGGGATGTGAGGGGTGTGATGGGGGGGATTGTCGATCCGCACAACGCCTATTTGCTCATTAGAGGGCTCAAGACCTTTGCTTTAAGGCTTGAAAAACAGAATCAAAGCGCACAGACCATCGCCGAGTTTCTTGAAGGCCATCCCAAGGTGACAAGGGTTTATTATCCGGGATTGGCCAGTCATGTCCATCATGACATCGCTGTAAAACAGATGAAGGGTTTTGGGGGAGTCATCAGTTTCGAAATTGATGGCGACCTGGATGCAGGAAGCAGAATGATCGATGCCCTTGAGATCCCCTTTATCGCACCTTCGCTGGGTAGTGTGGAAACTTTAATTGAGCAGCCTTCGCTCATGAGCTACTTTGAGCTGAGTACGGAAGAAAGACTCGCTGTGGGAATTAAGGATAATCTCATCAGGTTGTCTGTTGGCATTGAAGATACGCAAGACCTTATCACCGACCTGCAACAGGGACTGGAAAAGATCTAAGCCGTTAGAAGGTGAAAAGAGGGAGTATCTAATTTGGGTGCTTTTTGTTTGAGTCTTTCCACCCATGATTCTTTCGTCACAGTCATCAATAGTAAACAACTACGCTCAGAGGACGTGGCTTTGACCCTGCTCAAAGGACGGAGTTTTGAAAGATTAAATAAATAGAGGATTCCTGAGAGTCCTCTATTTTTATTTGTAAACCATGGAAGAATTACTAAGAATCAAAAACTTAAAAACCTACTTTCCCGTTAAAAAGGGAAGGCTGGCCAAAAGGTTCTCTGTTGTTAGGGCGGTGGATGGTGTGGACCTGACGATTTATAAGGGTGAAACTCTGGGGCTTGTGGGTGAGTCAGGTTGTGGTAAGTCGACGCTGGGTAAATCGATTCTCAGGCTTATAGAGCCCACTGAGGGGGAGATCTATTTTAAAGAAAAGAGCCTCCTCTCATTAAGTGATTATGAACTGAGGGCGAAAAGAAAGGAGATGCAGATTGTTTTCCAGGATCCTTTTTCGTCTCTCAATCCAAGAATGCGAGTGGACAGTATTATTGGGGAGCCCCTTGCCATTCATTCTCTGGCGGAAGGCAAGGTACGTGAGCGCATCGTTGAACTTCTTAATTCTGTCGGAATGGGGGAAGATGCACTTAAGCGATTTCCCCACGAGTTTAGTGGAGGACAGCGCCAGCGCATAGGCCTTGCACGGGCGTTGGCCGTTGAACCTGAGTTTATTGTGGCCGATGAGCCGATATCGGCCCTAGATGTATCTATTCAGGCTCAAATTATCAACCTTATGAAGGACCTTCAGGACAAGTTTAACCTGACCTACTTATTTATTGCCCATGATCTGAGAGTCGTTGAGTATATCAGTGACAGGGTGGCAGTTATGTATCTCGGAAAGATTGTTGAAATCGGGGAAAGTAAAAAACTCTATGACAGCCCACGTCATCCCTACACTCAAGCGCTTTTGTCAGTTATTCCTGTTCCGGAACTGGAGGCGAAAAAGGAGCGGATAGTTTTAAAGGGTGACATACCGAGTCCAATCTCTCCCCCCGGCGGCTGTGCATTTCATACAAGGTGCCCCGTCGCCATAGAACGATGTCTTCATGAAGAACCATTGCTAAGAGAGATCGAAAATGGACAGAAGGCCTCATGTCATTTGGCCTGAATTTAAGAATGAAGACAACTAAAAGAGTTGCTAATAGGTGATTCTTTTTGTAAAATAAATTTCTATAATCTGTCGTACAAACAGATGGAGAAAATACAAGCCTGATGAGAATCAGGAATTATTGGGAGGAGCCAAATGACGAACGCCTGGGATGACATGGAAAAGGCAAAAGAGGGACAGTATTTCAAGAAAAAGGACAAGGAATGCCTGGAAAAGAAGCATAAAGAGGTAGAAAGAGAGGAGTTTGAAAAACATTTCAAGTGCCGTTGTCCCAAGTGTGGTGATAAACTGGTGGAAGAGGATTTTCACGGTGTTAAAATAGATAAATGTCCCTCCTGCAAAGGTATCTGGCTTGATGATGGAGAGCTGGACACCTTGACAAACGAAGAAAAGGCGAGAACCTGGTTTGACAATTTCTGGGGCAACAAGTAGGCTCTCATCATTTTTGTTAAAATGTTGAAACTTCAATTATAATGAGCGCCTGGTAAAATATAAAGTTTAGTTTTCTGAAAAGTCGATTTCTGAAAAGCCCTCTCCTGAAATTAAGAGAGGGCTTTTTTATACTCTGAAATTGTCCCTGATGATAGATAAAAGAGATGGATCTTCTGTTTATTGCATCAGTTGCTCGGCGCTTGGTAAAGCATTTTAACTACTCATATTTCGGTATATAAAATCACCTGTTTTCCCTTAAGTATACGAAGATCCCCCTCTTTAATAATTGTCTAAATAAATCCACCTGTGCACCTTGACAAAGGCAGGGGGCGTTGTTATTTTAAATTTACAAATCAAACAATATGTACAATCTTTAAAGAGGGTTCATCCCGCAGGAAACACTTTTATTAAAATTTATTTATAGCGATGATAGAAAATCTTTCTGAAAGAACAAGGCTGATATTGGGGACAATAATAAATGATTTTATTGTCGATGCCGAGCCGGTAAGTTCTGCAAAGGTATCAAAAAAAAAAGGTGTTGATTTAAGCTCTGCATCGATCAGGCAGGTGATGTCAGGATTGGAAGAAGCGGGTTATTTAATGCATCCTCACACCTCTGCAGGCAGGGTCCCTACCGAAAAGGCGTACCGGTATTACATTAACAGCCTGCTTCAGATGAAAGGCCTTTCAAAAGGCTTGAGGGCTTCTATTGAAGAGAAGATCTCCTGGAAAAAGGGGATTAATGATTCACTTATGGCGAGTTCAAAATTACTTTCTGTTTTATCTCATCAGGCCGGCATCGTTATGAAACCCCGCGTCAGTAATATTATCTTTAAGCATATCAGGTTTGTACCCATTGGCAGTAAAAGATTGATAGCTATCATGGTTTCACAAACCGGTGTGGTTATTAATAAAACATTTGAAATAGAAGAAGATCTCAAAACAGGTGAACTGGAAAAAATCAATAACTATCTCAACACACTCCTTGAAGGTTTATCTATTGATAAAGTCAAGGAAAAGATCTTTCGGGAGATGAAAGAAGAGAAAGCCTTATACAACAAATTGCTATCCAAGGCTCTTAAGTTTGGCAAAGAAATGATGAAAGATCAGGGAGCGGCAGGATTTTACATGGAAGGCGCGACCAATTTTCTGAACCAGCCTGAGTTTGCTGATATTGAGAGTATGAAGAGAATCTTTTCTGCCTTTGAAGAGAAGAGCATTCTTCTTAAACTGCTGGATGAAAGTATTAGGGCTGAGGGCTTAAATATTTATATTGGTGATGAAATAGGCATTAAGGAGATGGAAGGAATGAGTTTAATAACCTATCCCTATGGTGCAGAAGGCAGGCCTTTAGGCTGCATTGGAGTGATCGGGCCTACCCGGATGGATTACTCCATGGTCATTCCCATCGTTGAATATACCGGTGACACTATAAACAGAATTATCAGGGAGGCTTAATTGGCTGAAATTAAAATTGAGACTGAAGAAGACCGCAAGGAAGAACAGGGTGGTGAGAAAAAAATAAAGACCTCTGAGACTGCAGAGTTGCAAGGGCCCCCAAAGAAGAAAAGCGATGCCAAAAAGAAAGCTTTTTCAAGAAAGGGGAAAGAGAAGGAGCTGGAAGCTTTGAAGACCGCCCTTGAAGCGCTTGAAAAAGAAAGGGACGAACTTAAGGAACATAACCTGAGGGTCCATGCGGAGACTGAAAATTTTAAAAAACGAATGATTCGTGAGAAGGAAGATTTTGCTAGATACTCCAATGAAAAGGTTGTGAAAGAGCTGCTTCCCATTGTAGATAATCTTGAAAGGGCAGTTACTCATGCGAAAGAAGCTGGTGAGTCGGGGGCTTTCCTGGAAGGTGTGGAAATGACGCTTAATCTCTTCGGGCAGACCCTTGAAAAAATTGGAGTTACACCGGTTGCATCTGTTGGGGAAACTTTTAATCCTGAAAAACATGAGGCTGTTCAACAGATAGAAAGCGCGGATCATGAACCGAATGTCATCGTCAGTGAGTTTCAAAAAGGTTACATGCTGAATACGCGGCTCATACGACCTGCCATGGTTGTCGTTTCAAAGTCGCCAGAAAATAAATAAAAATAATACTGTAAATAAAAGAGGAGAATTTAAATGAGTAAAATTATCGGAATAGACCTGGGAACAACCAACTCCTGCGTCGCCATTATGGAAGGAGGAGAGCCCAAGGTAATTGTTAATTCAGAAGGCGGAAGAACAACACCTTCCATGGTAGCAATAACGGAAAGTGGAGAAAGACTGGCCGGGCAGATTGCAAAACGACAGGCTGTTACTAATCCTGAGCATACTATATTTGCCGTCAAGAGGCTTATTGGACGGAAGTTTAAAAGTAAAGAGGTGAAGAAGGACATTGAAATCTCGCCCTATAAGATCGTTGAAGCAAAGAATGGCGATGCATGGGTTAATGTGAGAGACAAAGACTATTCACCTTCTGAAATCTCGGCAATGATACTTCAAAAGATGAAGAAAACGGCTGAGGATTATCTGGGAGAAGAGGTGACAGATGCCGTTGTTACCGTGCCGGCCTATTTCAATGACAGCCAGAGGCAGGCGACAAAGGATGCCGGAAAAATTGCAGGGTTAAACGTGCTACGTATCATTAATGAGCCAACGGCTGCAGCGCTTGCCTATGGTCTTGCCGACAAGAAAGATCAAAAGATCGGTGTCTTTGACCTTGGTGGTGGCACCTTTGATATCTCTGTCCTTGAGTTGGGTGATGGTGTTTTTGAGGTGAAATCAACCAATGGTGACACCTTCCTGGGTGGAGAAGATTTTGATCAGCTCATCATCGATTATCTGGCTGATGAGTTTAAAAAGGACCAGGGTGTTGATCTGAGAAGTGACAAGATGGCACTTCAAAGGCTTAAGGAAGGGGCTGAAAAGGCGAAGATCGAGCTTTCCTCTTCAATGGAGACGGATATTAATCTGCCCTTTATTACTGCTGATCAATCCGGGCCTAAGCACCTGAATATTAAGCTTAGCAGGGCCAAGCTTGAATCTCTTGTGTCAGATCTCGTTGACAAGCTCGAAGGTCCATGTAAAACAGCCCTTAAGGATGCCGGCCTGAGTGCTTCCGATCTGGACGAAGTCATTCTTGTGGGAGGTATGACAAGGATGCCTTCCGTACAGGAAAGGGTGAAAAAGATATTTGGTAAGGAGCCTAACAAAGGCGTCAATCCTGACGAGGTGGTTGCCGTTGGCGCCGCAATTCAGGGCGGAGTCTTAAGAGGAGATGTGAAAGATGTTCTTCTTCTGGATGTAACACCTCTTTCTCTCGGAATAGAAACGCTTGGCAGCGTCATGACAAAGCTCATTGAAAAGAATACAACGATTCCTACCAAGAAGAGCCAGGTTTTTTCTACTGCAGCCGATAACCAGCCAGCCGTTTCTATTCATGTCCTTCAGGGTGAAAGGGAAATGTCGCCCGATAACAAAACGATCGGCCGTTTTGAGCTTGTGGGTATCCCTCCGGCGCCAAGGGGTGTTCCTCAGGTAGAGGTCGCCTTTGATATAGACGCCAATGGAATTCTTCATGTGTCAGCCAAGGACCTTGGCACCGGTAAGGAACAGTCTATTAAAATTACGGCATCAAGCGGTCTTTCGGAAGAAGAGATTGATCGGATGGTAAAGGATGCTGATGCACATGCAGATGAAGACAAGAGTCGGAAAGAACTTGTTGAAGCCAGGAACCAGGCCGACACTCTTGTTTATTCGACGGAGAAGTCCCTTAAAGAGTATGGCGATAAGGTAGATGATGAGACGAAGAAAAATATCGAAGAGGGCTTAGAAAAAGTCAAGAAGGCCATGGAAGGCACAGACACTGAGGAAATAAAGAAGAGCACAGAAGAGCTTGGACAGGCTTCGCATAAGCTGGCAGAAACGATGTATGCCGAGGCGGCCAGCCAGAATGCGGAGGGTGCTCAGGGAGAAAGCGCTGAGGCAGGAGAAAAGAAGGATGATGTTGTTGATGCGGAATTTGAAGAAGTCAAGGAAGAAAAGAAAGACTGAAAGACTTTCGCTTGAAAGAAGGTTAATCCTTTTTGAGCAGGAAAATGTCCTTTAAACTATTGAGGACTTTTCCTATGCATTTAATGATTTCAGCCTTGTAGGATCAGCACTTTTTCATAAATCTATAAAATGAACTAAATTAAGCCCAGACATCTGGGCTTAATTAGTTTGAGAAGGGATCAATAAATTGGCTAAGAGAGACTATTACGAAGTCCTTGGCGTGCATAAAAACGCAACTGACACAGAGATAAAGAAAGCTTATAGAAAACTGGCCATTAAATATCACCCCGATAAGACTCAGGGAGATAAATCGTTAGAGGTGAAATTTAAAGAGGCAAGTGAGGCAAATGAGGTGCTCAGTGACCCCCAAAAACGTGCGACCTATGACCAGTTTGGCCATACCATGGGGGCTGAGGGCTCTAGTGGCTTTCGTGATGCAGGCTTTGGAGATAATTTCAGTGATGTCTTTGAGGGTGTTTTCGGGGTTTTCTTCGGGGGGGGAGGCGCACGGCAGAGGAGAGGCGTTCAAAGAGGGGACGACCTTCGCTATAACCTGGAAGTTTCCTTTAAAGAAGCCGCCTTTGGTGCGGAAAAATCCATTAAATTTCCCACATCAAAAAAGTGTGAACCCTGTAACGGGACGGGTGCGAATAATAGAAAGGTAAGTACTTGCCGGGAATGTCAGGGCAGCGGTCAGGTCAGAGTACAACAGGGCTTCTTTATGCTGAGCAGAACCTGTGGTCGTTGTATGGGGAAGGGCAG
>JADFVM010000258.1 GCA_015222555.1 Pseudomonadota bacterium | reverse complement strand
TTCTTGCCACAATATAAAATCTATGATGGACTTTTCGCAGTTAAGTTATCCACTGGCAACCTGGGCATTTAAAGAATCATTCACGACTCATAAAAGAGATAGCAGCAAAGACCTATCTGTATCTCATTAAAGCACTGGGAGAAGAATTTCATGGGTTTTTTATCTTGGCGATGGTAAACAACCTTGCAGGACGGGGAACTGGGAAACCGCCCAGGATGGAAGAAGATATTGCCAGCCTGTATCATGAGGTGGAAGGGGCTTATTGCCAGACAATCAGGCCGGTACTGACAAAACGGCTGCTCTCGGGAAATGATCTGATAGATGTTTTCGGGCTTAAACCCTGGCCTGAATTCAGAAAGATTTTCGACAATCTTGAAAATGCCCAGGTGGAAGGGGAGGTGCAGGGTAGAGAACAGGCGCAGAACTGGGTGAAAACCTATCTGAAATTACATAAATAATTTGATTTTTTGTCAAACCTCATTGTAGTATTTAGTATAAAAATGTTTTTAACATCAGCTGAGGATTATTCAACATCATTCTCGTTAGAATTATTTTTCAGCATTTCAGGTGAATAATGTCAAAAAAAAATGAAGGGAACCTTTTTTGCGGCATTAAAGACCCTCATAATATTGAAGTTCTCAAAAAACAGATTCATTGCCATCTGTTGACTTTTCAGGGCCGTGATCCTGAATTCGTCAGAAGTCGGGATGTATATCAAGCCTTAGCTTATACGCTTCGTGATCTTTTAATTGAAAACTGGATCAAGACCCAGCGGATCAATTACACGAAGAAAAAAAAGAGAGTTTATTACCTGTCTCTGGAATTTCTCATCGGCAGAACCCTGGGTAACACCCTCATCAATCTGGGCCTCTATGAGGAAGTGGACGCGGCGTTGAAATCTTTAGGGTATGACCTGGATGAAATCCGTGAAGTGGAGGAGGACGCGGCACTGGGAAACGGAGGCCTTGGACGCCTAGCCGCCTGTTTTATGGATTCCATGGCCACCCTTGGACTTCCGGCATATGGCTATGGTATTCGGTATGAGTTTGGTATTTTTTACCAGATGCTGCTGAACGGCCACCAGGTCGAAAGTCCAGACGACTGGCTCCGTTACGGGACCCCCTGGGAATTTCAGCGACCGCATCACATGTTTCCTGTGCATTTTTACGGGCAGGTAAAACATTATGAGGATAAGGCAGGCAATAAAAAAGTTGAGTGGATTGATACCGAAGAAGTCATGGCTATGGCATGCGATTACCTGATACCGGGCTATCGTAATGAACATGTCAACAATATGCGTCTCTGGACTGCTAAAGCCTCAAGAAACCTTGATCTGTCATATTTTAATCGGGGTGATTACATTAGCGCAGTGCAGGGCAAGGTAAAATCCGAAACACTCTCAAAGGTCCTTTATCCATCAGATGATATCCGGGAAGGCCAGGAGCTTCGTCTGCGGCAACAGTATTTTTTTGTAGCAGCAACACTGCAAGATATTTTCAGGCGCTATAAAAAGAAAAACGAATCATTCGATCAGTTCAGCGATAAGATAGCTATTCAGCTTAATGACACTCATCCAGCCATAGCCATCCCTGAACTAATGAGAATTTTTGTTGATATTGAGGGGCTGGAATGGGAGAAAGCCTGGGATATATGTATTGACACCTTCGGTTTTACCAACCACACTTTGATGCCGGAAGCTCTCGAAACCTGGTCTGTAGATACTCTTGGCAGGGTGCTACCCCGGCATCTTGAAATCATATATAACATCAATCATCGCTTTCTTCTTGAAGTTCAAAAGCGCTTTCCTGGCAATCTCGATATGCAGAAAAAACTTTCCCTCATAGAGGAGGGGCATGTAAGAAAGGTTCGTATGGCACCACTTGCAATTATCGGCAGCCATTCAATAAATGGTGTGGCCGAACTGCATTCCACACTGCTGCGTACCAGGATTTTTAAAGATTATTATGAAATGTTGCCTGAACGGTTTAACAACAAGACCAATGGCATTACCCAAAGGCGTTGGCTCTTGAAGAGTAATACTGACCTGGCCGGCCTGATCACTGACACCATCGGAGATGCCTGGGTAACGAATCTTGACCACCTCAGGGAATTGGAGCCCTATTCCGAAGATAGCAAGTTTCAAAAGAAGTGGGCTCGAGCAAAGAAGAACAGAAAAACAAAACTGGCAAAATTCATCCGCAGGGAATGCGGGGTAACTGTTGATCCTGATAGCATGTTTGATGTTCATGTCAAAAGAATCCATGAGTACAAAAGACAGCTTCTGAATATCCTGCACGTCATTCATTTTTACCACTGGATTGTTAATAATCCCGGAAAGAGGGTTGTGCCACGTACTGTCATTTTCGGAGGCAAGGCAGCTCCTTCCTACTTTAAGGCCAAACTAATTATCAGGCTCATTAATTCGGTTGCGGATGTTGTCAATAACGACTCCAGAGCAGATGGAATACTCAAGGTGGTATTTATTCCAAACTACGGGGTGTCCCTGGCTGAGAGCATTATTCCGGCCGCTGATCTTTCTGAACAGATTTCAACAGCCGGCACCGAAGCATCGGGTACCGGTAATATGAAGTTTGCCTTAAATGGTGCACTTACCATCGGTACTCTGGATGGTGCAAACATTGAGATAAGAGAAGAGGTTGGCGAAGAAAATATTTTTATTTTTGGTATGACAGCAGAAGAAGTTGAAAAGGAGAGAAAAACCCCCAGCAGGAGCCCGAAAGATATATATACGTCTAATGACGAAGTGCGCCGGACAATCCATTCCATCAGAAACGGTTTTTTCTGTAATGGGGACAAAGGGGAGTTTCGTCCTCTGGCTGATGGTTTAATGGATCCGCATGACCCTTACCTGCTTCTCAGGGATTTTGAAGATTATGTGCGGTGCCAGAAAGAGGTGAGCCGGGCATATCGCGATGAGAAGAGTTGGTGGCGCAAATCTATCTTAAATGTTGCCAGAATTGGGAAGTTTTCAACCGACAGGACTATCCGTGAATATGCTGAGGACATCTGGGGGATTAAGGTTTGAAAGGCAGCGATCAGCTGTTGGCTGTCAGTATTCAGATGGCAGTGTCTTTATTGGCGAAGCTTTTTAATCTCGTCTGCGAAATAGGCCAAAACAGCTTTTAAAGAAACCAAAAACCAAAGAAGAATGACCATGCACATCAGCTGTTGGAAGGAGTGAATATAAAGTATAGATTTCTTGCCAACAGTGTGCCACGAACGCACCAAAGGGTTTTATACTCCAAAGTGCGGTGCTGCACAAGAGATGAGGGTAGGTC
>JADFVM010000257.1 GCA_015222555.1 Pseudomonadota bacterium | reverse complement strand
CTAGGATATAAATTCCATTTTATGGTTCTTCTAGATTCCCGCTTCCCCTCTATTCTCCTCCCCCTTGAGGGGGGAGGATTAAGGTGGGGGTGAAACCAAGTCTTCGCCGCATCTCTTCATTGAGCGATTGCACGAAGTAAATTCAAGGCTTGGCAGGCACTCATCTTGGAGCAAATCTGCGAAGCAAAAAGTTCGTTTATTTCCCCCTCACCCTGTCCCTCTCCCACCAAGGGAGAGGGGATTACAAGGAGGCACCTTATGAAAAGTTACCGGAAAGAACTCTGGTTTGATATTCCCACAAGAAGAGCATTCATTAACATCACGCCACAGGTGAGGGAATGCTTGAGAGAAAGCGGCGTTCACGAGGGGATGATACTCGTCAATGCCATGCATATTACGGCTTCTGTCTTCATTAATGATGATGAGTCCGGACTTCACCATGATTATGAGAAGTGGCTTGAAGAATTGGCGCCACATGAGCCTCTTTCAAGATATATGCATAATAATACGGGTGAAGATAATGGTGATGCCCACCTGAAAAGACAGATCATGGGACGTGAAGTCGTTGTGGCCGTTTCGGAAGGCAAACTTGACTTTGGACCATGGGAGCAGATCTTTTATGGTGAATTTGACGGCAGGCGTCGAAAGCGGGCTTTAGTTAAAATTATTGGAGACTAGTGTCGCGTCAACCGCAAATTGTCGGTCTCAGCGAGATGATAAGGGATCATATGCAAGGCGTGCGAGAGCAGGACTATCAGTAGATAATTCAAGTGAGCGCAACACAGCAGATGTCCGCTTATCATCTCGCCCGAAGGGAGTCACTCAAACAGCCCAATGCGGCGTTGCAGCCACTTGAAATATGAATAACTATTCCTGCGTAGCTGCGCCTTGCCTTGGACTGTTTGAATGGCTCTGAGACCGACAATTTGCGGTTGACGCGACACTTGTTTATCTTTGCACATTCAGAGTCTTTTCTTCTTCCCCCATTCGCACGAAATAATCCAAAAGCAGATTGAGAACGTCGTCAGACTTCCAATATCTTTTTTTGTCTGTTAAAATGAACCGCTTAGGCCTTATCATCATCTAATATGATTCGAATCCTATGTTTTTAATTTTTCAGGAGGCCTTATGGAAAGAGAGAAAATAGAACTTTGCTGTCCAGCCGGGAATCTACCCTCCTTGAAGGCAGCCATCGATAACGGTGCAGATGTCGTTTACCTCGGCTTTAGAAACGCCACCAATGCCAGGAATTTCGAAGGCCTTAACTTTTCAAACAAAGATATCACCTCAGGCATTGAATATGCGCATAGAAAAGGGAAAAAAGTCTTTGTCGCATTAAACACCTTTCCCCAGTTTGAAGATGCTAAAATCTGGTTTAAATCGGTAGACACCGTCGTTGATATGGGCGCCGATGCGGCGATTATAGCCAACATGGGTGTTTTGAAATATGCTTCAGACACCTATCCTGACCTGAGGTTGCATCTCAGTGTCCAGGCGAGTTCGTCCTCTGTTGAGAGCCTCAGCTTTTACAGGGATCACTTTAATATCAAAAGGGCAGTCCTTCCAAGGGTTCTGAATGTCGAGGAAATAAAAGAGATTAAAGAGGAAATGGGAGACTTCGAAATTGAAGTTTTCGGCTACGGCGGTCTTTGCATCAATATATGCGGCAGGTGTTACCTCTCTTCCTATATTACAGGGGTTTCATGTAATACAGGCGGTGTGTGTTCTCCCTCCAGTGCCGTTTCCTTTGAAAATGAAGGTGATGAATTAAAGGTCAGCCTGGGAAGCGTGGTGCTCAATAAATATTCCGCAGGGGAGGTTACATCCTATCCCACAAGCTGCAAGGGAAGATATTATTACAATGGCAATGAACTCGGTTATCCCATTGAAGAACCTGCCTCATTAAGCGTCCTCGACATCCTGCCGCAAATCATTGGATCGGGCGCCGATTCACTCAAGGTAGAGGGAAGACAGCGGACACGCTCCTATGTTGCCACCATCACCGGAATTATGCGTGAAGCGATAGACCGCTATTATGATGACCCGGACTCTTATTACGTCGACGAAAAGTGGCTAGCTGAGACGGCCACGGCCATGGAGGGGATGAAGACGACTTACGGTCCCTATATGGAGAAATGATGGTGACTGCAACTAGAGAAATGGACCTTTCCCTCGGCCCGGTGCGTTTTGACTGGAGCAGAGAAGAGTTGCTCGATTTTTACGATGAAGTGACAGATTATCCGGTTTCCACGGTTTACCTGGGAGAAGTGGTTTGCCCCAAAATGGCCGGGCTCACAATTTCCGATCTGGAAAGTGTTGGGAAAAAGCTGGAAGCATCAGGAAAAAAGGTTTACATCTCCTCGCTGGCCCTGGTGGCGGACCATATGGACAGGGAAAGAGTTCGCTCTATCATGGCGCTCCCCTTTCCGGTAGAGTGCAACGATGCGGCCGCCTTTCAACTCGGAAAGGGGAAAGAGCTGGTGGCGGGCCCGCACATTACAACCTACAATATTCCGTCCATAGAATTCTTAAAGGACCTGGGCATCGACAGGCTTGTATTTCCCGTGGAGCTTTCCATCGAATCGATGAAAAGCATTATATCCAATTGTGAAATAGCGACCGAGGCTTTCGCCTATGGAAATCTGCCCCTCGCCTTTTCATGGCGATGCTATACATCGAGGGCCTTCGGTTTGTTGAAAAGCAACTGCCGGCATGATTGCAGGAAATTTCCCGAGGGGATGCTCATCGAAGATCTGGACCATAAGCCACTTTTCAAATTGAACGGTACGGAGATCTTGAGCGCCAAGTGTTCCAACCTGATCAGAGAGGTCGATGACCTGAGAAAAGCCGGCGTTAATACACTGAGGATTTCTCCGCAACAGGGTGTCACTAAAGAAGTCGTCAACATCTTTAACGAGAGAATTAAAGGTGAAATTGACGCCGATGAAGGGATGAGAAAGCTCACCCCTCTTGAAAAGGTTGGATTCTGCAATGGCTGGCACCACGGTAAGGCGGGCCTGGAATATCTTGAAAACTATGAAGAAACAGCTTTTATTGCTGAATAAAGGATAGGATGTTTTTTAAGCTCTTTATAATTTTTACAATTATCCCGGTCATAGAGTTGTCAGTACTCATCAAGATCGGCTCCACCATCGGTGTATTAAATACCATTATACTCGTTATATTTACAGCACTGGTTGGTGCTTATCTCGTAAAAATGGAGGGGCTTAGCGTCATAACACGTTTTCAGAATAACATGGCGACAGGCATATTCCCTGCCGAAGAAATTCTAGACGGCGCCATGATTCTCGTTGCCGGGGCACTGCTGATTACACCCGGCGTCGTAACCGATATCATCGGTTTTTTACTGGTATTTCCCGCTTCAAGACAGATCATCAAAAGGTTCTTGAGAGGTTATATACAAAAAAAGATATCTGATTCGGATATCCGAACACACAAACTTTAGTACCTTAGAAATTATTTTCTGCGTTTTTCTGGCAGAAAATAATTTCGTGAAGGTACTTATCCGGTCCATCCGGGCTGGATAGTAGATTTGGAGGCAAGTAAATGGCTAAACCAGAAAAAATGATTCTCGTATGTAACAACCAGCGACCATCGGGACACCCCAGAGGGTGCTGCATGGAAAAAAGCTCTCGTGATGTAACCATGGAGATAAGCGAAGCACTTGACGATAGAAATCTTTTCGGCAAAGTGTCTCTCGCATCAACAGGTTGTCTCGGACCCTGCTCTCTGGGCCCCCTCGTTGTTGTTCAGCCAGACAACACATGGTATAAGGAAGTCACAAAAGAGAACCTGCAGCTCATAATTGACGAGCATATTGTTGGCGGCAATGTGGTAGAAAAACTTGTCATGACAGATGCAGACTGGGAATAATTGATTTATGACTGAGCTACTGCTGCTTCTTATGGCCTATCTTTTAGGGTCAATCCCGACAGGCGTTCTCCTGGCACGTATCTATGGGGGGAAAGACCTTTCGAAAGAAGGAAGCGGTAACATCGGGGCAACAAACGTTGGCAGGGTTGTGGGGAAGAAAGCGGGGCTTATTACCCTTGTTGGCGACTGTTTAAAGGGCATCCTCCCTCTGGTCATCACCATGGCCGTTGCAGGACGCATCCCCTGGCTAATTTCGGCAGTGGCCCTGACGGCCTTTCTAGGCCATCTTTATCCCGTCTTCAATAAATTTAAAGGGGGCAAGGGGGTAGCGACAGCACTGGGTGTTTTCCTGGTCGTCAGCCCCCTCGCTACTCTCTTGGCAGTCATAACTTTCGCACTTATTCTCTATCTCTGGCGATACGTTTCCCTGGGGTCCATTATAGCGGCAGGTATCATGCCGGCACTCATGGGCATTTTTGCTTCATCAAAGATATACATTGTCCTTGCCGTCCTTGTAGGCGGCCTTGTTATCTATCGACACAGGGAGAACATTAAAAGGTTAATAGAGGGAAAGGAAAACAAATTTGGAGGGGAAAAGGAGGCAAACGCCCAAAGGACGTGACTTGAATGACCCTGAAAGGGCATGTTTTCATTCCCGTTCAACGCAGCCGAGCGGAGCAGTTGACTGAGGGACAAGGGGATAAGCTGTTTGAGCGAAGCGAGTTTTTATCCCCGCCGAAGGCTACTGCGGGAGCGAGGGTAGCCAACGGCCAAGTTTAGTAACTTAGAAATAATTTCTGCATTTTGTTTGCAGAAAAATATTTCGTGAAGGCACTTATCCGGCTTATCCG
>JADFVM010000256.1 GCA_015222555.1 Pseudomonadota bacterium | reverse complement strand
TCCAAATTTTCCGCCTCCGCAAAAGGATAACACAGAAAGGCCACAGCAAAGCAGAGTAACGAAATAATTCTCCGACTATCAAGTTGCGTTTTCATGATCACTTGACCTGGTTAGAATATCTTGACGCTCCTTATAACGAGTTTTGTATAAAATATTAATCATTCAGACTTAGTTTGCCAACCATATGGATATAGTAAAAAATCATGAAAATAAGAATCTTCATTCTCAAATGGAATTAATCTCTTTTCTCGATCTAATTAGATCCACATAGCAACAAGCCGAACATGGATTTATTAAGCCAGGCTTGACCATGTAAGAAATGAGGTTTAAAAAGGCAGGGGGTCAAGTCTTTGCTTGGCTCTTGAATATCCGTGTCAGACAAAACAGTTTGATATTTGCAACTCCTAAAAGTCAAACTACCTCTATTACACCAGGGCTTTTCTCGTCAGATTGGAAAGTTCTGGTTCCTTCCATGAACCTGAACTCGTGAATCATTCATAAAATGTTCTGATGTCCATCCATAATATTAATAAAAAAGGGACAGATTTATTTTTGAGCACTGGAAAAACACATGGAACGTTTCTGTCAGACATTGAGATAGGAGATGATGATGACAAGATGCCGTTGTGTTGATGAAATCAACAGGGATGCTTAATATTATATATAGAGCACGTCGAATGCGAAAAGGTTTTTGTTACAACTGAAGATCAACTATCGCAAGGAAAAGTGACCATGGCGGTACAAATCTGTTATCCCAGAATTAAAAACATCGGCCTCAGGGGTATCCGTGTTGCCGATACCAAAATCAGCTACATTGACGGCATGAAAGGGGTACTCCAGTACCGGGGTTTTCGGATTGAGGACCTGGCGAAATACTCTACCTACGAGGAGGTGGCTCACCTGCTGATTTACGGACACCTCCCTTCGCGGGCAGAGCTTGAAGCATTTGATACCCGCCTCCGGGAGGCGCGCATGGTCCCGCCCGAGATTCTTGATGCCTTGCGTGGGAGGGCCAAAACGGCTTCCTCGATGAACGTCCTCCAGGGAGCGGTCCCCATATTATCCGATCACGACCCGGATTTTGTCGATAACTCTAAAGAGGCTGTCCAGGCCCAAACCGTGCGTTTGATCGCCAGGCTGCCAACCGTGCTGGCGGCCTGGAAGCGCATTTGCAACGGCGAAGAGGTGGTAGTCCCCCGGTCCGATTTGGGGCACGCAGCCAACTTCCTTTACATGCTCACGGCAGAGGAACCCCACGAGTTGCCAGCCAGTATTCTAGATGTATGCCTCGTACTCCACGCTGACCATACCTTCAATGCATCCACCTTTGCGGCCCGGGAGGTTGCCAGCACCCGCGCCCACCTCTATGCCTGCATAACAGCAGCCTTAGGAGCCCTGTCCGGGGAACTCCACGGCGGGGCAAATGATCGTGTTATACAAATGTTCCAGAAGATAGGCAGCCCCGAAAAAGTTGCAGGCTACGTCAAGGCCAGGCTTGATGCCGGGGAGAGGATCATGGGGATGGGGCACGCCGTGTACAAGACCATGGACCCCAGGGTGCCCATCCTTCTGGAGATGGCGTTGGAACTCGGCGAAAAAAGCGAAGAAAGTTTCTGGATTAAAATCGCCAAGAAAGTGCATGAAGTCACCCAGGCTGAGTTCAAGGCTCGAAAGGGCCGGGAGATCTACCCCAACGTGGACTTTTACTCGGGGATCACCTATTACCAGATGGGTATCGATCCAGACCTGTTCACATCGATATTCGCCATCAGCCGGGTGGCAGGCTGGTGTGCTCATGTAATTGAAGAAAAGTTCGCCGAGGCCCAGGAAAAACCGGTACTCTACCGTCCTACGGCCGAGTACATAGGCGACTATTGCGGCCCTCAGGGCTGTAAGTTTGTGCCACTGAAAGAACGAAAAAACTAAGAAAAAGGGGAAAAGATTTATTTTCTAGGTCACCTTTATCTACAGTTTCCAAAGTCCATATATCTATATTTAATCCTCACATAGTGAATTACAATGTCTGCAATCTATAGTCGTGAATCCTTCCTAAAATATCAAGATGTACAGTGGATATGTTGAGTCAGATTTTGTATGACAAAACTGTAGATGTTGGCAAGACATCTATATTTTCCAGCAACACTCCCTAACTACCACAT
>JADFVM010000255.1 GCA_015222555.1 Pseudomonadota bacterium | reverse complement strand
CCGGGCAGCACATCGGGATTCTGGTTGTCCAGCACATACAAAGGCGAATCATCATTCTCCTTGAAGACCAGCACCATGTGTCTCTCTTTTTCACGGGTCTCTACATAGGCAAATCCCAGGGCATCATCCGGTATCCCCATCAATCTCAGCATGGCATACTTTCCTATGGCCATGTCTTCGCAATCGCCCCCAAAGGTTGTCAGGGTTTCAAAGGGGGTGGCCCAGTAATCCTCACGCTTCCAGAGGTCAGAATCGGCAATCCAGGGGATGTTGTTCAAAAAATCGTTGGTCAGTTCGAGCTTTTCCATGACAGGCTTTTCATGGTTGGCCTGGATAACATCCATGACTTTGCGGATTCTTTTCTCAGCCTCCGGGCCATGCTCCTTGCCAATGGCCACAAAAACCTCGTCTTCCCAGGGCACAAAGATGTGACCCGCGAATACGGATGCCGCCCCGACAATTGACAAGAGCGAAAAGACAAGAAAAGCTTCAATAATAGTTCGGCAAGATAAAAGCTTCATGGCAGTGCTCCTGGTATATACTTAAACCTAAAATAAGAAAGGGGCAAAACCCTTAGCGGACTTTGCCCCTTTTACCTTCAGACTTCAACCTTCAGCCCATCCTCTTCTAAAACCTTAAAATCCCGTAAAGCTGCACCCCATGGTACTTATACTCTAGAGTAGAATGCAGGGCTCCATCATCTATATCGACGTCAATCCTGAAAGCGTCATAACCGAGACCGAGGCCAAACCTTTGGGTAAACTGATACTCCAGCTTCGCACCCAGATTTGCCAGCGAGCCGTCTATATCACCCACACTCAACGCGAAATAACCGCCTTTGAGAATAGCAAGCCATTTCGGTGTAATATAGTATTCAAAACTCAGAGCCAGGTAAGGAAGCGGGCCGTTGAAATCAGTACTCTCATAAACAGGTCCACCGCCAATTGGAGTACCGTCTATGTTTAAAGATGCTCCTATGGAAAATTCAAGGTCAACCCAGTAGGCGCCCAGACCACCTGATATTTCCCATTTTTCTCCCTGATAAAGGGAATACAAATAGTCTATTGAGAAAAATCCCATATCCAACTCAGTGGCAACATTTGCGTCAACGGGAATTATTATATCGCCAATTGTAATCTCTTCAGACAGACCTACACTGCCATCCCGACTTAATTTGTAATAACCGATACCCAGACGGTGCTTTTTGGCAAAACGCCAGTAGCCACCCAGGCGCCAGACGGATTCATCACTACTTAAACCCAGGCCTTCCAGATCAAGATTATCTCCCACTTCACCCCCATCAAGCTTTAATTGCGTATCCACGGAAGGAAAATAACCGCCCAGTTCAAATTTCCATTTGTCCTGGCCCGGGCCGTAGCCTTCTTCTGCTAATGCATTGCCCGGTTGCGCAATTCCTGTTGAAACTAGTGTAAAGAGCAGCAAGAACAGCCCTGTTATAATATATCTGGTTGAATTCAAATGTTTCCCCAATTTCTCTCTATCCCCAGTCATACCCCTCTCCTTTCAAGATTTATAGTCCGTAAAATCAACCCATTATGTT
>JADFVM010000254.1 GCA_015222555.1 Pseudomonadota bacterium | reverse complement strand
TAGTTGGCCTGCGACAGCACCTCGGGATCTCTGTTGCCGTCAGGATCAATCTCGCCTGCATCGAATACGACTTCCAGCTGAATAAAGGTCTGCTGAAAGGCCGAATAGCCATTTCCGATGATGGATGAAAAGAGGATCGCCAGCATGACAAGGGCTGAAAAAACAGCACCAAGCCCCATCAGGCGAAAGGCTTTTTCTTTTGCATAACGCTTCTTCAGGCGTGATGCGATGATTTTTTTTCTGACTTCGGAATCCATTTATTCAAACAAAGTTAAAATTTATCTCTCGCAAAGGCGCAAAGGACGCAAAGATTTGTAGTTTTATTCTTACTTTGCGATCTCTGCGCCTTTGCGAGAGATAAGAATTTATTATTAATCATACTGCTGCCGATACTTCCTCACCACATAAAGGGCGATGATATTGAGAATAAGCGTCAGGACAAAAAGGACTAGTCCCAGGGCAAAGGCGGCCAATGTTTTAGGGCTGTCAAACTCCTGATCTCCTACCAGAAGCGTTACAATCTGAACGGTAACGGTTGTCACCGACTCCAGCGGATTGGCTGTGAGGTTTGCCGTCAAACCTGCCGCCATGACGACAATCATCGTCTCGCCAATAGCACGTGAAACGGCGAGAAGGATACTGGCAACGATACCCGGAAGGGCCGCCTGCAGCAACACCCTTACGATCGTTTCCGATTGAGTCGCTCCAAGGCCATAAGAGCCGTCTCTCAGACTTTGAGGCACGGCATTGAGCACATCATCCGTCAATGAGGAGACAAAGGGTATGATCATTATTCCCATGACGATGCCTACCGCCAGAGCACTTCCTGAATCAACGGTAAGGCCAATCCATGCTCCTTTTTCTTTCAGGAAGGGAGCGACAACAAGGGCCGCGAAAAAACCGTAAACAACCGTTGGAATACCGGCCAGAATTTCAAGCATGGGCTTAACAAGTGCCCTGAATTTAGGCGCCGCATATTCCGACATATAAATGGCCGACATGAGCCCGATGGGAACGGCAACCAGCATGGCCACGAAAGAAATAAGCAGGGTTCCTACAAGGAGGGGGATAACGCCGAAAGATCCGCTAGCCCCCACTTGCCCCGGCCGAATCGCCATTTGCGGACTCCACTTGAGGCCGAAAAGGAAATCTGACATGGGTATTAATTTAAAAAAGCGGATCGCTTCAAATAGGACGGAAAGGACAATACCAATGGTGGTGAAGATGGCGATAGTCGAGCATAGCACCATGAGGACCTTTGTCGCCCCCTCCACCTTATTGCGGGCACGGAGGCGTGGAGTAATAAATTTCAAACCAAGACCCAGGCCTGCAAGCATGAGCGAAAGTGAAACAACTAAAAGGGAAGCAGAACTGATGGTCTTTAAGCGGTTGTAAGATTCAGCCGCTCTGGCGATTTCTTCGGCCGGTTCTTTGATAATGATGCTTCCCGAAGCAATATTCTGAATATCATTGATCACCAGTGCCAGGCGATCAACGGGGAGCGACCTTGTTTCCGGAGATAAAGTAGACACGACGAGTTTCATAACAACTGACGATTCCATGGAAAGCCAGCAGCCGGCAATTACAAGTGCAGGAATACCGCACCAGAGGGCAACATAAAGGCCGTAATAGCCCGGCATGGAATGGAGATCCCTGATCCGCTCAACCAGCTTTTTAGAACGGCTGCGGCCGAGGTAAAAGCCGAAAATTGTGAGGAGAAGGATAACGGTAATGAGGACAAGGTTCAGCATCGTTCCAATATTACTACAGAATTGTTACAGTTGTGTTACAGAGAGGTTACAAATCAATTAATAAACCATTTATTTAAACGGTTGACGGACTCAAACCTATCTGCTACATTAGACTGAATAGTGGTTGACCATAATTCAGACCAATGGAGGTTCCAATGAAGACACTGCCCCTATCGGAAGTAAAAATGAAGCTCAGCAAGCTCGTAGATACCGTGAGCACAACAGACGAAGAAATTGTCATTACTAAAAACGGCTACCCTGCCGCCGTCCTGGTGAGCGCAGACGAGTTCGAGGGATGGAAGGAAACCCTTGCCGTGCACAGCGATGACAAGTTGATGGGTGAAATTGAAGCGGGCCTTACGGAACTTAGGGAGAAGAAGGCAAAGCTCTACACACTCGATGAGCTTTTCGGGAAAAGCTAAAAGATGCCCTCTCCCAAACAGAAGATTAAAATTCCGGATTCGGTTGCAACCCTCATCCGCAAGATGCATCCCAAATTGAAACGGAAGATCAGGGCCGGCCTGGAAGAAATATCGGCTGATCCACATTCAGGGAAAGCGCTCAGAGAAGAACCGGCAGGTCTCATGACCTTCAGGGTTTCCTCCTTCAGGATTGTTTACAGGATAGCCAAAGGCCCAGTAGTTGAGATAGTGGCAATCGGGCCAAGAAAAAGGATTTATGAAGAGACCTACCGGCTTGTTAAGAAGGATACATAAAGGAAAATAGTTGAGCTGTTTACAACCACTCCTTCCTCTCCTAAGTGTCATTTCTTTTCTCAAACAGTACTTCCTCTTCTAAAACATCCATCGTCTAAATTATTTAACATTCCACGATAAATATTTGCTTGTGTTATTATGTCAGGTCTGATATATTTAGGTCGTGAGATTATTACACAAACCCTTATATTGGCTATCGGCTTCACTCACTACACCACCTCTATCTGCTATTGCCAGAGTTGAAGCAGGTTATTTATTGCGTTTGTTGCAAGCCGGAGAAAAACTCTCTTTGCCGCACTCAAGACCAATGCCTTCAATAGGCAAGCGTTGTCACGAGTTACGGATTACAGACTCTGATAAAATATGGCGCATTTTTTACAGAACTGATGAGGATGCGATTGTCATTCCTCACTGGGTAGTAAAGAAGACAAATAAAACATCAAAGAAGGATATTGACCTTTGCATATCCCGACTTAAAGAATATGATTCGGTTTAATGGAGGATAAAATGAATAGTGAGAAAAAGAAAAAGCTTGAAAAATTAGGCTGGTCTTCAGGGGATGCCTCTGATCTTTTAGGGCTGAGCTCAGAAGAAGTTGCCATCATTGAAATGAAAATTTCACTCGCTAAAATATTTCAAAAGAAAAGAAAGTCAAAACATTTGACTCAAACGCAAGTTGCAAAGTTGCTTCATAC
>JADFVM010000253.1 GCA_015222555.1 Pseudomonadota bacterium | reverse complement strand
TGCCAACGCTGTTATGGGCGGATCTGACAAATAAATTTATGTGGGTGGTGATTTTTGTCACACTGGGTTTCGGTATTATAGGTTATGTTGATGACAGGTATAAAATGACCAGTGAGGACGGTAATGGAATCAAGGCCCGGAATAAGTTTGTTTTACAGCTTATAGTTGCCTCTGTGGCTGCCTTGTTTCTTCTTAAATGGGGTGTTGATACCCATCTCTATTTTCCTTTTTTCAAGTCTTTAAAGATCGAGCTGGGTTTGTTGTATATCCCCTTTTGTGTGCTTGTTGTTGTTGGCGCCTCTAATGCCGTTAATCTTACAGACGGTCTTGATGGTCTTGCCATCGGCCCCGTAACAACCTCTGCCCTCACCTATCTCCTTGTTGCCTATTTCTCGGGACATGTGGTGATAGCCAATTACCTGCAGATTCCTTACATTGCCGGAACGGGAGAACTTGCTGTTTTTTGTGGCGCAATGATCGGGGCAAGTCTCGGCTTCCTATGGTACAATACCTACCCTGCTCAGGTTTTTATGGGGGATGTGGGCTCTTTGCCGCTGGGAGCGGCCCTTGGCATTATTGCCGTCATTACGAAGCATGAAATATTGCTGTGTATTGTGGGAGGGCTTTTTGTGGTAGAAGCTCTTTCAGTCATCGTCCAGGTTATCTCTTTTAAAACGCGAAAGAAGCGGCTTTTTTTAATGGCGCCCATTCATCATCACTACGAGTTAAAAGGGTGGGCTGAGCCAAAAATAATTGTCCGGTTCTGGATTATTGCGATTATTCTAGCCCTTGTCGGCTTGAGTACGCTGAAGTTGAGGTAAAGATGGAGTTGCGAGGGAAAAACTGTCTCGTCATTGGCGCCGGCAAAAGCGGGTTAGCCGCTGCGCGACTGTTGGCCGGAAAGGGGGCAACGGTGGTCGTCAATGATAAGGCCGAACTGGGCCACCTGGAATTTCATGAGGCAGAAAATATTACTCTCAGAGGCGGGGGGCACAACGACGATATTTTTAAAAACCAGGACCTTATTGTCCTGTCACCTGGCGTACCTGCAAATGTAAAACCCCTTTCTGACCTTCTGGCCCAGGCAGAGGTCGAAGGTGCGGAAATTATCAGCGAGATTGAATTGGCTTCCCGTTATGTGAAGGCCCCCATCATCGCTGTCGGGGGGACTAACGGAAAGAGTACGACGACGACGCTTCTGGCCAACATGCTGGAGCTGGGCGGCAAAAAAGTTTTTTCAGGCGGTAATCTTGGGACACCATTTTGTCAACATGTGTTGAATGATGAAGAGGCAGACATTATTGTTCTCGAGGTGAGCAGCTTTCAGCTTGAGCGGATAAAAACGTTGAGACCTTTTATCTCCATACTTTTGAATATCTCTGCCGATCATCTTGACAGATATAAGTCGATGGAAGAATACATAGATGCAAAAAACAGGGTATTTATGAATCAATGTTCAAGTGACTATGCCGTTATCAATGGGGAAGATGAAAGCGTCCGTCAATTATCTTCGGCAATCAGGGCTGGAATCGTTCCCTTTGGAGTTAAAACGCGGCATAGTGGAGGCGTCTACATGAGTAACAACTACCTTACCTCAGAAATTGAGGG
>JADFVM010000252.1 GCA_015222555.1 Pseudomonadota bacterium | reverse complement strand
TCTCCCACCAGGGGAGAGGGGATTATAAGGATGCCATTCATCCCCGTGCACAGCACGGGGTATTCTGAGCATGTTTTCATAAAGAGAAACGTCCCTTTTTTGCCTCCGTCTTTTACTCCCCACAAATGGTTCTCTTCTGTCATTCCCGGCCTGACCGGGAATCCATTTTCCTTATGTGGTCAATTATCAAATACGTAGACGCGATCCCTCTATTTTGCTCTATTTTCCCGCGGGGGCTTCTTCAGGCGTCAGCCTCAGGTTTGTTGGTGGGAAGGGAGATCGCGTCCAGAATTAAGGGTGAAATACCCTCATAATGTAGATCCTTGACGGACAGTCTAAACCCACATCTAACATGTCTCAGCTTCCATGAGCAATGAAAAAACTATAAAATTACTTAGTGCATTGTCCATCTTTTATTGCAATTCCTGTTATTTAAAACTAAACTTAAAAGTATAGATAAATACAAATTGGAGAGGTGACTATGACTGGAACAGAAGGGGGATTCCCCGGCGAGAAAAGAACGGATCGTCTTATCCACGAGCATGTTCACGATCCATACAGGAAACGCAAAAAGATTCAGGAGCCATCCGTTTGCAGTGAGTGCAGTGCTGTTTACAACAGAGGGAGATGGATCTGGGGTGACAGACCTGATAATGCCCATGAAGAGACCTGTCCCGCCTGTGAACGGGTGAAGGACAACTATCCAGCCGGTATTTTGAATTTGAGCGGGGAATTTTTCGGTGATCACAGGGAGGAAATCATTAACCTTATTCGGAACGAGGAAGAAAAGGAAAAAGGAGAGCATCCCCTTCACAGGATCATAACTGTTGAGGATGACGATAAGGGCACTGAAATTACCACAACGGACATTCACTTGCCAAGACGCATCGGTGAAGCCCTCCGGAGCGCCTATGGCGGCGATCTCGACTATCACTACGAGGAAGAAAGCTATTTTCTCCGTGTAAATTGGGCCCGATAGGCAAGAGACTTAAAGCGTCCCGTTAAACTTATAAAGACGATGGTAATGTGAAAGAAAAGCCGTTAGAAAAATTTAAAAGTCCTCAGGGGAGAATGCTTATTGCGTTCTTCCTCTCTTTACTGGTCTTGTACAGTTTACTCATCTTATTTCCAAAGCCCGCCCCCGAGCGACATAATATCAGCTACAGCCTCTTTCTCAATGAACTGGATGGCGGCAACATCAGATCCGTCTCGATCAGAGAGCTGCGACTGCAGGGGGAATTCATCGAAGAGTTCGAGCTTCGGGTGCTACCTGCCGATAAAATAGTGGCCGTGAGTAAATTTCAAACTTTTCTGCCGTCATTTCAGGGAGAAAAATTGATAGAAAGGCTAAAAGAGAAAAACGTTACGATAGAGGTTGATCCCCCTGAAGAAAGAACTCTTTTCTGGCAATTTGTCCTGGCAGTCCTTCCCTGGATACTCATTATCGGATTCTGGATATTAATCATGAGACGCACCACTCAACGGATCGGTGGTGGCCCGGGGGGGCTCTTCACCTTCGGGGAAAGCAAGGTCAGGCTCCATGACGCAGATAAGCCGGGAGTAACCTTTGACGATGTTGCAGGGCTGAACAATGTAAAGAAGGAACTGAGTGAAGTGATAGAGTTTCTCAAAAACCCGGACAGATTCAAAAAGATAGGGGCCAAGGTGCCAAAGGGGGTCCTCCTTATCGGTCCTCCGGGTACGGGAAAAACGCTTCTTGCACGTGCAACGGCGGGTGAGGCAAAAGTCCCCTTCTTCAGCATCAATGCCTCGGAGTTTGTAGAGATGTTTGTGGGGGTGGGGGCTTCAAGAGTCAGGGATATGTTCAGGAAAGCCAAGGCCTCCAAACCGAGTATCATCTTTATCGATGAGATTGATGCCGTCGGACGGACACGGGGAGCAGGACTGGGAGGCGGCAGTGATGAAAGGGAGCAAACGCTCAATCAGCTTTTGGCCGAGGTGGACGGCTTTGAGCCGAATGAGGAGCTCGTTGTAATGGCAGCCACCAACAGACCCGATGTCCTTGATACGGCCCTTTTACGGCCCGGCCGGTTCGACAGACACATCATCATTGAGAGGCCGGGCTGGAAAGAACGTTTGGATATTTTGAAAGTCCATATAAGAAACAAGAAGCTGGCAGACGATGTTGAACTTGAAAGTATGGCTAAAGGTACGCCGGGTATGACCGGTGCCGACCTTGAAAATCTTGCAAACGAGGCCGCTTTGATTGCACTGAGAAGAAATAAAGAGAAGATTGACATGAGCGACTTCGATGAAGCGCGGGATA
>JADFVM010000033.1 GCA_015222555.1 Pseudomonadota bacterium | reverse complement strand
TAAAAGTCACCTTTTTCAAAAAAGTCTGAATAGAGCAGCGGCCTTGAATAAGCCTGCAGGATAAATGTGGGGTAGGCATAGTTGTTCACATAGGCTGCATTATAATAGCTTTCCTTACTGCTTATGCCATAATCAACTTCAAGAAGATAAGTATTGTATCCCAGCACATCCTGGCCGGCAGTCATGGCACCGGTAACAGCTCCATCATGGTCTCCAAACAAGGTGGGTAGCCAGAACCTCGGCTTTAGCGTTTTAAGCGCTGAATAGGGTTTTGATCGGGAGATGTCACTTTCATTCCCATTCACAATGTCACTTTTTCTTTCTTCCTTCTCCTCCATAGGAGAAACTTCGTGCTCACCTTTATTTTCATCCCCGCTGTTATTCCAGTAAGGTGTGATGATGGGACCGGCCTCTGCCATAAAACTTTCAGGACGAAAGTCTGTTACCGCAATTTTTGAACCCTTTGAATTATAGCTGGAGAAAACGATTTTATCTCCACGGGGAGACAGATGAGGCTGAAAGGCACCACCCAGAACGTGCGTCACCTGGGAACTTTCTCCTGTTTTTATTGAATAGGCAAAGAGGTTATAAACGCCCCTTTCATCAGAGGTGTAGATAATATAATCGCCATTGCCGGACCAGGCAGGATAGGCAATGTCATGGTCTACATGAAGGAGACTTTTCTCTTCCCTTTTAGACAGATCGTATAGATATAATCCGCTTGTTCCGTTGTTTTCCTTAATGGTATAGACAAGAGATGTGCCGTCGGGAGACCATCGTGGATTTGAGACACGTACAAGTTCATGGTCGGTGATGACATCCAACGCTGAGGATTCACGATCAGAAACTTTATTATCTTTATTAAGGGCAAGGATGGCCACGTTCTGACTGCCCCGATGACTGGCGATGGCGGCCACTATTTTCCCGTCTGGCGAGATATCAGGATTACCGAGTCTAAGACCTTGAGTCAGCCTCTTTAGCTTTGCCCTTTTCAGATCATAATAGTAAAGGTCCTGATATACATTGAAGCCCTTGTTAAATTCAGCCTGGCTGAAATAAATCCTGCTGCCATCAGGTGACCAGGCAATGCCCTGGTCTGAAGGCAGTCTTCTAATCACTTCCCTTTCCCCGGTGCCGTCACTATTGATTAGCATAATCGCCTTATGACCGTGAGGATCCTGTTTATTGTATGCGATCATTGTCCCGTCGGGAGAGTACCTTGGACTGGTCAGGAGTTCTCCTTCCAGCTCGAAGGTCTGTATTTCTGTAAAGGGAGATGACCTTAATGTTTCGATCCTTTTATTCTGTTCCTCGATAAGCGCTTCAATCATTTCTTTATAGAGTCTGACATAATGCTTACGCTGGAAAAGTCTTTTCGGAACGCCATTGAGGAAGTAAGGCGCCCGGCCTGCATGGCTCATATTCATTTTGCCAACAGCCTCTGCACCGTATTGATCGATAATATATTTATGCAGTCTTAAACCGAAAATGTACGGCATTCTGCCGGCCGGCCAATCCGGCATATCACCGTTTAACTGGTCGATTGAAGGGATGTTACCCTCTTCAACGGCCATCCTGAAGATCATGTCATAGAGAGCGCTCCTGCCACGCCCGCCCTCCGTGTGCTCCGTTTCAGACCACGTTGCAATCCCTTCGTGCCACCAGCGGGGAAGAAAGATATTTGGAGAGGAAGCAGCGAAAAACATGAGAACCGACAAGAGATCACTGCCCGGGATCGGCCTTCCGAAAATATCCCTCATCACCTTTGAATAACCTCTTACCGGATCAAGCGCAAGCATATGACTATACTCGTGGATGATGACCATTTTTAACCAGTCATCATATTCGCCTATCGGTGTTTCCTCCGAGGGAGGAACAACCTGGATATAGATCATGTTTTGAGGAAGGATAGTGGCAAAACCGTTGATAAAATCAGAGCTGTCAATCAATACGATGTGAGTTTTTTCCAGCGGTTCCCATTTAAAGACACTCGTCAGGTCCCTGTGCGCCTCCTCGGAAATTAAACTCGCTTTTCCGGCAATTTTGTCCAGTCCCTGATGATAATGGAGATAAAAATGATCTGTTTCAATGGTTGAAAATTTGAAGGAGCTATCCATCACACCTGCGGAGGCGGGATTGTTATGAAATGCTGAAGCAAAGAAAATACTAAGGACAAGTATTAACTTGAGGAATTTCTTCTTCTGCTGACCTATTTGTTTAATTAACAAGCTTCCCTCTTGGTACAAAATTTTTGGCTCTTGTCCATAAAAGCTTATGATCCAAACAGATAGTTTTCTGACTTTAGATAAATATCAAACTGTTACAGCAATCGCCACCGTTTAGCATGTTTCCACATTGCATAGTTACCATAACCCCTCCCATCCTCCCCTTACCTTAAGGGGAGGGGCATTTGATCCCCCCTCTTAGAGTAAGAGGGGGTTAGGGGAAGTTAGAAAAAGTCTCATTTCTGATTTTGCTGACTAGTCACTCCGAGTTTATAACTTTTATCAAGTTTTTTTGGAGCTGAACCCAATTTTTCAATTGAAAGGAAGAAGGCTCCTGTTTTGACAGAAAAAAGGGGCTATCATACAAGATCAAACATTAAAACGAAAATGCATCACATCGCCATCCTTTACAACATACTCTTTACCTTCAATCCTGAGCAGCCCCTTTCCCTTGGCCCCCTGCTCACCGCCAGAATTAATAAAATCCTCATAGGAGACAACTTCCGCTTTAATAAAGCCCCTTTCAAAGTCTGTATGAATGACACCGGCCGCCTGAGGCGCCTTTGAATCCTTTTTCACCGTCCAGGCTCTCACCTCCTTTACACCTGCTGTAAAGTAAGTATCCAGAGAAAGAAGTTTGTAGCCTGCATGAATCATCTTGTCCAGCCCCGACTCGTCTAGACCCAGGTCTTTAAGAAATTCCTCCTTTTCTTCCGGCTCCAGTTCAGAGATTTCCGACTCGATATTACCACTCATTATAATCATCTCAGCACCTTCTGATGCAGCGATCTTCCGGACCTTGTCGACAAAGGAATTACCTGTTGTCAAATCCTCTTCTCCCACATTGGCTACATACAAAACCGGCTTGACAGTCAACAGAAAAAGGTCAGAAATTGTCTCCAGGTCATTATCGTCCAGGGAAAGCTTTCTTACAGGCGATCCGGAATCCAGATTGGCCTTGACTTTTTCAAGCACGGCCAGAACCTTTGCAGCCTCCTTGTCACCCGATTTAGCCAGCTTCTGGACTTTCAGCAACCTTTTTTCTACCGCCTCCATATCGGCAAGCATCAGTTCTGTGTCAATAATCTCTATGTCCCTTTCAGGCTCCACAGAGCCCGACACATGGGTTACGTTATCATCTTCAAAGCACCTTACAATATGGGCAATGGCATCGACCTGCCTGATATGTCCGAGAAACTTATTGCCCAGCCCCTCCCCCTGGCTCGCCCCTTTAACAAGACCGGCAATATCAACAAACTCCATTGAGGTAGGCACAACCCGTTCCGGCTTAACAATTTCACTTAAAGCATCCAGTCTTTTATCGGGAACCTGGACGATACCCACATTGGGCTCAATGGTACAAAAGGGGAAGTTGGCCGCATGGGCCCCCGCTGAAGTTATTGCATTAAAAATAGTTGACTTGCCGACATTCGGAAGTCCCACGATCCCGCATTTAAAACCCATCTAATTATTTCTCCTGAAAAATTTTTCATCATTATATAGCTATTACACCTTGCCTTCAAGGACGATCTTCAACTCATCTTGACAAAATATTATTCCCAGATACAATTTAAGTAAGGAAGCTATGAGGGAAGGACGTGGCTTTGAAGAGCCCTGAAAGGGCTTGTCATTTTCCCGTTCAATGCAGCCGATCGGAGCAGTTGACTGAGGAATAAGGGGACAAACTGTCTGAGCGAAGCGAGTTTTTGTCTCCGCCGAAGGCAACTGCGGGAGTGAGGGAAGCCGAAGGCCAAATTTTAGTAACTTAGAAATAATTTTCTGTGCTTTTTGGGGGGGGAATTATTTCGTGAAGGCACTTATCCGGTTTATCCGGGCTGGGCGGCCTTTCTTTTGCTTACTTTTCTTTCACCACTACGGGTATAAAGGCCGGCAAAGAAAAGTAAGGTTATTATGGTATAGCCTGTTGGCTCTGGTCACGACCAAAGGACGGGCTTGCTAAAGGTTGAATAAATTAAGTGGAGCTTCAATTATGGGGGGGATATCATCGAAATGCGGCATCCTGGCAGATGGAAGATACCTGGATCATGAAACGGGTCCCCATGTTGAAACACCGCAAAGGCTGAAGGTCATTTACGAGATGCTCCAATCTGAAAAGATTCATGAGCGAACCGCCTCCATAGCAGCAAGATATGCAAGCGAAGAAGAGATCGCCCTTAACCACACCACATCCTATATCCAACAGTTGAAAAATATGGGCGCCGGCTACCTCGATGCCGACACCATACTTTCGGAAAAATCATACGATGTAGCACGGTTGGCGGTGGGTGGGTGTCTTAACGTGGTCGATGACATCATGGCGGGAAAAATATCAAGAGGCTTCGCCTTTGTCCGCCCACCTGGCCACCATGCAGAAAGGGACAGGGGAATGGGCTTCTGCCTTTTCAACAACATCGCCGTTGCCGCACGCCACCTCATCAAAAAACATAGCCTCAATAAAATTGCAATTCTCGACTGGGACCTTCACCACGGCAACGGGACTCAACACGCTTTTTATGCTGAAAAAGAGGTCCTTTACATGTCAATTCACCAGTGCCCCTGTTATCCCGGCACGGGACAGCTTGAAGAGATAGGGGAAGAAGAAGGAGAGGGTTTTAACGTTAACCTTCCCATTCCAGCCGGCGTGGGCGATGAGGGTTATATTGAAGCCTTCGACAAACTCTTCTTACCCATCCTGGAAAAATATTCACCCCACATCATACTAGTTTCAGCAGGCTTTGATACTCATTATGATGATCCCCTGGGTGGCATGAAAGTGACGGCAGAAGGTTTTGCTGAAATGGGTCAGGCCCTTATCAACATAGCAAATCAAAACTGTAACGGGAAAATCGCCTTTTTTCTGGAGGGCGGCTATTCGCTTAGCGCTTTGAGTGAATCCGTCAAAGAACTCCTGCTCAGAGCACTGGAAGAAAAAAAGAGTCCATTGGAAGAAAAGGCCCATCTCTCAAACATTGTTCATTTAATAGAAAAAGCTAAAAACCTGCATTCTAAATTCTGGAGAGATTTATGAGGCCAAAAAAAGAGGCGCTTTTTGACCTAAGCCCGGGTATGGACTATGAAGGCAGATGGGTAAAGATAACAACTATCCAGGTAATGATGAGCATGCCCCCAAAGTAGCCGCCGTATCTTACGGCCAGACCTTTTCTGGCGAGAAGAATTTTAAGAAGATGAATGATGAGTCCCAGGAGCCAGAGGAGTAGAAAATAAACATTAAAACTTTTCCACATAGACACGGAAGCCAGCACAACATACATAGAAGCAGTAAGATAGCCGTTTACCCTGTGTAAAAGAATTTCTTCTTTATGCTCAAACCGT
>JADFVM010000251.1 GCA_015222555.1 Pseudomonadota bacterium | reverse complement strand
TGTCTACCCTTGAACCGAAACGTATAAGGCCGAACCTCTCACCCCGCTCAAGGGCATCTCCAGCGTCCACATAGCAAACAATCCTTCTGGCAACGAGTCCGGCTATTTGAACAAATAAAAGTTTCTTGCCATCCTCCGTTTCCATGACAACAGCATTTCTCTCGTTAAGCTCCGAGGCTTTGTCGAGACTGGCATTGACAAACTGCCCTGGAGAGTAATCCACCTGAACAACTTTTCCAGCATAAGGTGAGCGGTTCACATGAACATTAAAAACATTCATAAAAACACTGACTTTAATCGCCTCACCGCCTAAATATTTGTCTTCCGTCACAAGCTGTTTCTGTACAATTTTTCCATCGGCAGGTGAAATAACAGCACCCTCATCCTGAGGAACAGTTCTTTCAGGATTACGGAAAAAATATAACACAAAGGTTGTAAGGGCCCCGAAAATGATGGTCCACCATGCAGATTGTGCTATTGCAATTATAACAGTAACGACTATGAGAGTCCCAAAAAAAGGCCTGCCTTCAATGGCAAAAATCGTAGATCGGTTTTTTTCTCTTGCACTCAAAAGTTAATTCTTCTCCTTATCTACGATCTTCTTAATCCAGGGCATCATGCTCCTGAGACTGGCACCCACCTGTTCAATGGGGTGTGCAGCGTTAAGACGACGCTGTGCTGTCATCTCCGGGTAGTTGGTCTGGCCTTCCAGGATAAAACGCTTGGCATATTCTCCCGTCTGGATATTGTGCAACGCTTCTTCCATGGCATAACGGCTTTCCTCGTTGATGATCTTGGGGCCCGTTACATACTCGCCATACTCGGCATTGTTAGAGATGGAGTAGTTCATGTTGGCAATCCCCCCCTCATACATGAGGTCAACGATGAGCTTAAGCTCATGAAGACACTCAAAATAGGCCATCTCAGGCGCATATCCTGCACCAACCAGTGTTTCAAAACCGGCCTTAACCAGCTCAACGGCCCCGCCGCAAAGTACGGCCTGCTCTCCAAAAAGATCTGTCTCTGTTTCATCCTTAAAGGTTGTTTCTATAATACCTGTACGGCCGCCGCCAATGGCAGAAGCATAGGAAAGAGCAATATCCTTGGCCTTACCTGAAGCATCCTGATGAATGGCAATCAGGTCGGGTATACCACCACCTCTGGCGAATTCACTGCGAACTGTATGTCCAGGGGCCTTGGGCGCGATCATGATGACATCC
Organism: Pseudomonadota bacterium; assembly: GCA_015222555.1. GTDB lineage: Bacteria > Desulfobacterota > JADFVX01 > JADFVX01 > JADFVX01 > JADFVM01. The sequence goes on along the minus strand of JADFVM010000251.1, from coordinate 1,290 downwards.
AGGTCAGCTCTGGGCACAACCTGATTATAGAGGATACTGAAACCATGGGCAAAGGCAAGCACACTGCCCTTTTTCAGGTTCGGCTCAATCTGATCGATATACAGGGACGCATGAAATTCATCGGGTGTAAGGATCATGATAACATCGGCCCAGGCTGCCGCTTCAGTGGTTGTCATGACTGTCAGTCCTGAGTTTTCAGCCTTTTTCTTCGAAGGGCTTCCCTCTTTAAGTCCGACAACAACATCGACGCCGCTATCCTTCAGGTTATTTGCATGGGCATGACCCTGGCTACCGTATCCTATGATGGCGACCTTCTTTGACCTGATGATTTCAAGATCGGCATCCTTGTCATAATAAATATTCATTCTGAAATTATCCTCCTGGAACTAATAAATTTAAATAAAAATAAACAGTTAGGTTACCAGCAAGAAGCCTATTATGTCAAGAAAAATGGGAAGAACGAATCAATAGGAGCGTTAGTGTAGAGGCATAAAGATAATAAATAATCTTGGAGGACTTATACTATTCTTGCAGCGATTTTTTATATTCATCCATAAAATGGTAAAGCGAGCTGTCGAGGACCTTGACTGCGCCATCCAGAAGATGACAACGACCACCACCCGGGAGAATTTCGCTCAAGTTTATCAGGGCATCAAGATCTGCCTGCCTACCCCTTCCCGTATCGATCTTCTCAAGAAGCATGGAGATGTAATATGTACCCGACTTACAGGGAGGGCACTGCCCGCAGGACGAGTGTTCAAAAAAGCTCACATACTCGGCCACACGTTTTACAATCCCAGTCCCCTCGGAAACAACAATCATGGCGCCCGTGCCCAGTGCTGAGCGACGCTCTTTGACTGAGTCAAAGTCGAGATTCACATCGAGGTCTTTTTTCGTCAGCAGTGTATTGGAAGGTCCGCCCGTAAAAACAGCCTTGAACTTCTTCCCCTGCAGCATGCCTCCACCATAGTTGAAAATAAGTTCTTCCAGCGGAATCCCCATGGGCAGTTCATAAACACCCGGCTTGAGGACATCACCACTGAGAGAGTATATCTTAGTCCCTGCAGCCTCACCTATACCCAGATCTCTATACCACTGGGCGCCATTTCTCACGATATGGGAGACATTGGACAGCGTTTCCATATTATTGATCAAAGTGGGGCGGCCATGAACACCTGATTCTGCAGGAAAGGGCGGTTTTCCTCTAGGAAAAGGGAATTTCCCTTCCACCGATTCGATGGCCGCCGTTTCCTCTCCACCGATATAATGCCCCGAAGTACGGTGAATCCG
>JADFVM010000250.1 GCA_015222555.1 Pseudomonadota bacterium | reverse complement strand
CCTGGGAACGGCTCACGTGTTGCTATGGTTCATAGGCCTTGCAGGTATAAGGCTGGGTGCCGGCAGGTTAAGAAAGAGCGAGAAGGCCCGCCTTCAAATGGTGGATCAGATTCGGACACTTTCCTATGCTGTTGAGCAAAATCCTGCGTCAATTGTTATTGCCGACACAAACGGCAAGATCGAGTATGTTAATTCTGCTTTTACTCAAACAACAGGGTATGAATTAGAGAAAATTCGGGGCAAAAGAATAAGTATTATTAAATCAAATATTCATCCACCTGAGTTCTATAAAGAAATGTGGAAAACCGTTACCTCCGGCAAGACGTGGATCGGTGATATCTGCAACAGGGGACAAAAGGGTGATCTGCTCTGGGAGTATTTGTCGGTTTCTCCCATAAAAAATTCAAAGGGCGAGATTACCAACATCGTATCCGTGAAAATGGATGATACTGAACGTAAGCGCGCTAAAGAGGCTCTTTGGAAGAGTGAAGAAAAATTCAGGTCCATCAGTGCCTCAGCACAGGATGCCATCATTATGAAGGATAATGATGGAAACATCTCTTTCTGGAATAATGCAGCTGAAATGATTTTTGGTTACACAGAATCGGAGGCCCTTGGGAAAAACCTGCACATGCTTTTGAGCCCAAAACGCTACCACGAAAAAAATCTGCCCGCTTTTAATGAATTCAGGAAGACGGGTCAGGGCAGCCTTATAGGAACAACTGTTGAAGTTGAAGCGATAAAGAAAGACGGTTCAGAATTTCCCATCGAATTATCCATTTCGGCAGTACAGCTTGATGGTCTCTGGAGTTCCATTGGAATCATCCGCGATATGACGGAGAGAAAACGTGCCGAAGAGGACCTGAGGCAGGCAAAGGAAGTGGCAGAGGATGCAAATCGCTCGAAAAGTGAATTCCTGGCTACAATGAGTCATGAACTGAGGACACCACTCAATGCAATTATCGGTTTCTCTAAAGTTCTTCTTGAAGGTGTCGTTGGCGAGTTAAATAAGGAACAGAAAAAAGATGTCAATTATATCCTCTCAGGAGGAAACCAGTTGCTTAATCTTGTTAATGATATTCTGGATATATCGAAGATAGAGGCAGGAAAGTTGATTATAGAGAATGAACTTTTAAACCTTAATGATATTATTGATAATGTAATAAATATTGTTTCTCTTCCTGCTGAGAAAAAGAGCTTAACTCTTGACGTTGAATATGGCAATGATTCACCTCTTAATATTTTTGGTGATGCAGCCCGTCTTCAGCAGGTAATTTTAAATTTTGTAAGTAATGCCGTAAAATTTACCGATAATGGTTTGGTTTTTATCAAGATTGAATGCCGGGAAAATAAAGAAAATGATGCTATTGTGAAGGTCTCTGTTAAGGATTCAGGGATAGGCATTGCCAAGGAAGAGCTGGAAAATATTTTTGAAAAGTTTACCCAGGCAGACTCATCAACAACGCGTAAATACGGTGGCACAGGGCTGGGCCTTGCGATCAGTAAAAAACTGGTGGAATTAATGGGAGGGACCATTGACGTGTCCAGCCAGCCGGGAGAAGGCTCAACCTTCTGGTTTGAATTGCCTTTGAAACTTATGAACTCACCCGCGCCGACTGAAAAAGCCTCTGAGGTGTCAGAAAATGATAGGATCCAGAAGAGGTGCAAAGAGAGGATAGAAAGAGTCCTTGTCGTCGATGATAATCAGCCTAACCAGGAAATTGCTCATAGAATGCTGAATGCTATGGGTTGTCATGTCGATGCTGTCGGTTCCGGAAAAGAGGCAATAGAAAGGGTGGGAAAAATTTCATACGATCTTGTTTTTATGGATTGCCAGATGCCGGGAATGGATGGTTATGAAACCACCACTGAAATTAGAAAAAGTGGGAATAACTCTGAAAACCTTCCAATTATTGCAATGACGGCAAAAGCGATGGAAGGTGATCGTGAAAAGTGTCTTGAGGCCGGCATGGATGACTACATTAGTAAACCCCTTTCATTGGAGGGATTAATCTCCATATTGAATCGCTGGGGAAACCACTCTGGGGCATAACATCAATTAATGATTCCTAAGAGAGAATACTTTATCTTAATAGCATAGAATATTCATTTTGTTAAAATTAAGAGGATAGTATGTTTAAAATTCTTATCGCCGAAGATGATATCATGTCACAGACACTGCTAAAAAGAGTGCTGACAAGCTGGGGCTATGATGTCATTGTATGTAATGATGGTGACGAAGCCTGGAAGGCCTTTCAGTCAGATGACGCGCCACAACTTGCCATTCTTGATTGGATGATGCCAGGCCTGGACTACATCACTTCAACTTTTTTCTTGATGATCCCTATGCTTTCTACTGTAAGGTGAAAGACAGAACCAATTGCAATATTATTGCCTGCACACTTAACCGCAATACTGTTAACGGAGTAATCTGCTGTGGATGCGACCATTGGTTCTGGACAAGGATTTTCAGGCGTCACTGGTTCAAGCGTACATAGTTCAACGATATTAAATCGAACAGAGTCACGTTTTGCCAGAGGATCAATTTTTTCTTTTGTCTTCCCTCTCAGGTACTCATCCCTGGATACAGGTTCAACCAGCTTTATTCCAACTCCAACGTTTTTAGATTTTACGGCCGGATAGCTTTGAAGAAACCTGAAAAGCACCATAGCATTTTCAGCTTCATAAAACCGGAGCATTTCCCAGGATTTGCCTGCTCCCATATGCCCGCCTTCCATGATGACTTTAAAATACATTTTATTATTATATCTTATCGATAAGAAAAGATGGAATCTTTTGAATCGGTGATATTTGATGCTATGAGTTTAAGGCTGAGCACATGATTAAAAGGGGAACACTGGAAGGGTGGTAATGATTTTTTGCTTAATAAGCTACTCAATCCATTTAAGGCCTGAGACATTTATTCCACGCCGGACCGGCTTGGTCCAGACCACTTGAGCATCTTTTCGAAACTTTCCCAGGGCTTTCACACTTACATGAAAGGTCGAACCTTGCCGAGCCAGCATGTCCATATACTCTACACTGAGCCCCCCCGTTGAATAGTCGACAGTTGTTCCAAAGATTGCCTTTGAAGAAAAGCTATCTAAAGAAAGAGGTTCCATTAGGCAGTTTTCAGATAAATTAATTCGATCATTATTACGCATATTAAATGCACTTGGGTCTTCTTTTTCCTTTCCGGCCTCAAAGTCTGCCCTTGTGATGTCACTGATGAGGCTTACTGCGTAGCCAAACTTCTCTGCTTTTAGGAGTGGGTACTCTTCAAGAAATAATAAAAGATCAATAATCGTATCGCTGGCAAAATGACGTAATAATTCTGAGCTTTTTCCAGAAACAGCGTTTTTTTTCGTCATTGAGACTCTAAAGTACATCATTCGCTATTTTCCCCTGAAATGCCTGAAAGTCCGGCAATTAACTTGAATGTTTAGTTTATGCACTTAAACATGACAGCCCTTCACATTGTCTACAATAGCATAATTACCTCAAAAATACCTCATAAAATAGACAAGTTAAGGTACATTGATTCTAAATATTTAGTGGAGAGACTTATAGCTTAGTTTATGAGGAAACCCTAAATGCAGGATAAGATGATGAAAGGGTGGGTAGGAGAAAGTGTAGCTATCCCAGCCATTTGAAGCCGAATATGGACGTTTTGCTGTTGATTGGCATTATCCAGATGCTCTCTCCTTCCCTTCGGATATCATTCAGTGCTTTCACACTGATTAAATGAGTTGATCCCTTTCGAATGGAATTGCCTTCACACTTGACACATATACCGCCTTCAGAATGATTGACCGTTTCCCCTACAACTGCTTCCAGAGGTGTATCTCGTAAAAAAGGTTCGATGAGGCAAAATTCGCTCAGATTACGCCTGTCATCATCGCGTCCCTCATAAGGATTGCTGTTTTTAAATCCCTTTCCCAATTTAAACTCACTGTTTGTAACAGGTTCAAGGTGCCTGATTTTACGATCAAAAGGCTTGGACTCTAGTCCTGCGAAGTTTTCAAGATTTTCAAGATGGATTGACATGTTTTCCTGTTAAAAGTAGCCAGTGATTGCGGAAAATTTATTTGTAAGCAAATGTCCTATTCCCATGACGACTTGAAAACTAATGTTTAACTATACCTTAAAATTTCCAAAAACAAAATATTTTATAGAGTAGAGAAGTTTCATCCTATAATAATAAGGATAGGTAATTCCCAGTTTGGATTCATATTAATTGAATTTTTTTAATTGCATGGGAATGCTTGATTTAAAACTTTGGCCTTTGTATAGTAGAAGGACCGTATCTAACGGCCATGCATTTTATGACAGAGTATTCCAGGGGATATTTTCAATGACGACTTGTTTTTTCTACGATATTGAAACGACAGGCTTAAATAAAGCCTTTGATCAGGTTCTGCAGTTCGCTGCTATCCGGACTGATATGGCACTGAATGAAATTGAGCGCCATTCAATCATGATCCAACTGCGTCCGGATGTAATAATCTCCCCACGTGCCTTGATAACTCATCGCATTTCTATCAGTGATACCATGAATGGGCTTTGTGAGTATGAGGGGATAAGAGAGATCCACCGACTCATGAATGAACCCGGTACGATCAGCCTGGGTTATAATACATTGGGTTTTGATGATGAGTTCCTGCGTTTTTCTTTTTATCGAAATCTGCTGCCTCCCTATACACATCAGTATATGGACGGGTGTCGGCGGATGGATCTCCTGCCTATTACGACAATTTACTATTTATTTAAACGCGGGGTATTATCCTGGCCTGAGGTTTCAGGACGGCCCACTTTGAAGCTGGAACACTTGAGCAGTTTTAATGATCTGGCGACTGGTCAGGCACATGACGCCATGGTTGATGTAAAGGCAACAGTTGAGCTGACAAGGCGGCTTATGAAAGAGAAGGAGATGTGGGGTTATTTGACTGCTTATTTTGAAAAGGGAATGGACAGAAGCCGTTTGAAGAAATTACCGGTTCTCTTTGACAGTACAGCCGGTGAACATCGTTATGGCTTAATGATTGGCACAGAGTTTGGCTACAAACAACAATTTCAGTCCCCCGTTTTAAGCATGGGAAACTCAATTCCCTATAGCAATCAGACTCTCTGGTTGCGACTGGATCAACACAATCTGCGTGATACAACAGACGAGACTATCGCTGAAAACACCTGGGTAATTCGTAAGCGGGAAGGCGAGCCGGGAATAATCCTGCCGCCCTCGGAAAGATACCTGAATAGTTTGAGTCAGGAAAGACGTGAGGCTGTTGAAGACAATAGCCGCTGGTTACAGTCCCATCGGGAACTCTTTCAAAAGATCATACAGTATCATAGAGAGTTCAGCTATGCTGAGATCCCCGATCTCGATGCTGATGCTGCACTATATCAGGCCGGTTTTATGTCAAAAGATGACGAGGCCCTATGCCGTCAATATCATGAAGCGTCGTTGGTTGGGAAAAGTGAAATCGCTTCGCAATTTTCAAGTAGGGAAACGTGCACACTGGCAAGGCGTCTGCTTGGCCGAAATTTTAAGGATGAAAATTGTGAAGAAGTAGCTGTGGATTTTGATCGGTTTATGAGGAAGATTAATCCTGCTCAGGAATGTGATGCTCTACTTGATTATAAGGGAGAAAAACGAACAACTCCATCGAAGGCTCTTGCAGAAATAACGAAGTTGAGATCTGAGGCCGGCCTTGACTGGCAGCAGCGTCAGTTGCTCGATGAACTTGAAAATGATATTAAAAGGAAATTTCCGCCGGTGGGAGCACAGGGCGTTCTTTTTTAACCCCCATTAATGATACGACTTATCTCTTATTGAGTCTGACGGATTTTCTTTGCCCCCGATGCAGACCTTGGCAGCTTAATTTGCGGCTCTTCCTTGAAGGGTTTATACAGCAGTAACGTTTTGCCTATGAGCCCGACAACTGAGCAATTAACCGCCTTTTCAATAGGTGTGGAGAAACTTTTTTTATCGCCGGGGGCGTTATCAAGGATCTTGATTTTTATCAGTTCATGGTGTTCCAACTCAGCTTCAAGATTGTTGATGAAGGCTTCAGAAATACCATCCTTTCCGATTTGAAGAAAGGCCTTTATATGATGACCCAGGCCTTTTAAATAGGCCTTGTCTTTGCTGCTTAGTTTTAATTTTTTTGCCATAAAAGTCTTCCTTTTTTAGATATGGGTTAAAGTTTATCCTATGTTTAAAAAATTATTTGATATTTTTTTGAAAATCTACGTTTATTATCGCGTCTGAGACATTATCCAACTGAAGCAGCCGGTCCTTTATGTCCCCCACTTTTGCATACCCTTCTTGTACTGTCATATGAGGTGACAGTTGGATGTTGATGTGTACAATCATCTTGTTGCCTGAATATTGAATCATTATATCCCGGAATGATATTACTTCATCGATTTCCGAAACGAGGTCAGATATTTCTTTTGCAACTTGTTCTTTTGACCTGGAAACGAAAACGTCATCGGCTTCGCCTTCAGGGTCTATGTGAACAAGGACATCCGAGATATTACGCACCTTGTCAACGATCATATCTCTCACCTTGTCGGCAATGCAGTGTGCTTCATAAACATTCATCCAGGGGTTGACCTCGATATGGATATCCACAAGGATCTCGCTTCCCATTTTTCTCGTTTTCAGATCGTGATAGTTAATAACGCCTGCTGTGCTCAGTGTGGCGTCAATGATTTTGTCTCTAATTTCCTTTTTGACAGAGGTATCTATAATGTCCTTGAAGGAGTCTATTGTTGTTTCCAGGCCAACTTTCAGTATAAGAACGGTGACAATAATTGCGGCAATGGGGTCGAATATGGGCCATCCCATCATTGCTGCACCTATTCCGATGAGAGAGGCCACCGATGAGAAGGCGTCTGAACGGTGATGCCATGCATTGGCAATGATAGAGGGACTGTGGATTTTTTTGCCAACCCTCACCGTATAGTGATACATCCCCTCCTTAACAATGATAGAAATGAAAGCGCCGGCAAGGGCAATCGATTTGGGAATGTAATTGACACCTGTATTGACGGTTTCTATTGCATGCCAGAAGATATTTATCCCTACGATAATGAGTATGATGCCAAGAATACCCGTCCCTACAGTTTCAACCCTGCCATAGCCATAGGGACGGTCTTCATCGACGGGTCGTGAAGAAACTTTAAGGCTGACAAGAACAACTACGTCGGATACGAGGTCGGAAATGGAGTGGACAGCGTCTGCGATGAGGGCTTCACTTCTACCAGAAACACCTGCCACAAATTTAACAATGGAAAGAACTACATTACCCAGCGCACCGATCCATGTGATCCGCTTGCCTTGCGAATATCGCGAGCTTTTATCCAACAGGTTTGTTCTCCTCCAGCCAAAGATAATCTTTTAATGCCTGAATGGCACTAAAGCGGGTAATTGTCTGGCCTGATAGAGAGGAGAGCGCCTTTACTCGTTCATATCCCCCGAGCAGCGTTTGAATATCTCCGTTGAGATGCTGAGCGATAAACAGGGCGGCATCTTGAGGCAGTATGGCATCATCATCTGACGCTTTTGCTTTTAGAATCGCGATTCTCAGTTCCTCTTCCGGCATTTGGATGTCAGCCGATTTACCTTTTTTGTCTATCAAGGTAGAAAGAGCATTTGCCGGTAGCTTCTCCGCTGCTATTATGCCGCTTAAAACTAACTGTCCACCTTCTTCGGCAAATGCCAGCAAGTCTTTAATAACAGTGGGTTTTGAAAAGTCTATGTCATCAACGATAATCATGTCAGGTAATGATGAATTAGTATGATCCCCTTTAGTGCTCTCATCAAAATGATAGAGGGCCGTTTTCAGACCTCTTTCTTTTGAATAGCTAGCTATGGCGCTGAGAAGGTGGCTTTTCCCGACACCTCTTCCACCATAAATATATAGAGGATTATAGCTGCCCCCCGGGTTTTCACTGACGGCCAGCGCCATGGCCCTGGCCAGGCGGTTGCTGTCTCCCTCGATGAAGTTTGAGAATGTTTTTACCGCGTCAGCCTTATCTTCTTTCATTCTTGCCTGATGCATTAAGTTATCAGTGCTCCGCTTACATTTTATAGAATTTATGGAGTCGATAATTCTAACATAGGAGGGGAAGAAATTACATCTTCATTATGTGAGAGAGATTAAAATACTTGCTAAGGCAGGTAAAGAAAACTATAATTGAACGGTCAAACAGAAGCACGATAACCGGATTCGGGGGCTTACAGGATGCAGCGAAGTTCTGAAATAAACAGAGAAACAACAGAGACGAATATCTCACTTTCACTAACTATCGATGGGGATGGGCAATATGATATATCTACACCTGTTCCCTTTCTTAACCACATGCTTGAACTGATGACGCGTCATGGCCTTTTTGACCTGAAAATCAAGGCCGATGGTGATGTTGAAATTGATGGTCATCATACGGTAGAGGATATCGGCATCTGCCTCGGGCAGGCCTTCAAAGAGGCCCTGGGTGATAAAAAAGGTATAAAGCGTTATGGCAACGCCATTGTGCCTATGGATGAGGCTCTGGCAGAGGTGGCCCTTGATATCAGTGGGCGTGCGTCACTTACCTTTAATGTCGATATTCCAAAGGAAAAAGTGGGTGACTTCGATGTGGAGCTGGCGCAGGAATTTTTTCAGGCCCTTGTTAGCAACGGCGGTATAACGCTCCATGTTGATCTTAGAAGGGGGGCGAATACGCATCACTGTCTGGAGGCTGTTTTCAAGGCCTTTGGCAGGGCCATGGATGCGGCCACGTCTCTTGATTCCAGGGTGAAGGG